>CBDVBU010000066.1:0-12005 GCA_965372295.1 uncultured Phycisphaerae bacterium | reverse complement strand
GAGTTCATCGGCAAACCTCTAAAAAATCTTGAGCAAAAATAGCGCTGTCATATTAAAATAATCGAGTATATCTAACGAACAGAACCGCTAAAGTTAAAGCAGCATAAACTCAGACACTGAGCATCGGCTGGAATCCGGATTAAAGTGCAGTTTTTCTTTCTTTTGCTTTTTTAGTGGATGGCTTCTTTGTCTCGACTATATCTATCGCCGGTTTTCGACGTGCTGATTTTGGACATTTGCCGGTCCAGCAATAGAGACAGAGCTTCTCCTTTGGCCGCCCGATGGCTTTGACCATATCGTCTACGGTCTGATATCTGAGGGTTGTAACGCCCAAATCCCTGGCAATCCACTCTACCATTTGTTTGTATTTTTCGGAATTATGGTCGATATATTCCGATACATCCTTCAAATCGTGCCCTTCGAGGTCGCGAATGGCTTTACGGGCGGCAAGTTCTTTAATCGAGCGTGTGGAAAGGTTGAACCTGCATGGAAACATCAGCGGGGGACAGGCAGGCCTTACATGTATCGCTTTGGCGCCGCAATTCAAGAGCTTCTTTATCGTGAAGTTCTTGAGCTGTGTTCCTCTAACGATAGAATCCTCACAGACAACGATGCTGTTGCCCTTGATGACTTCCTTAATGGGAATGAGTTTCATTTTTGCGATTAGGTCGCGTTTCTCCTGCGAGGGCGGGGTATAACTTCTGCCGTATCCCGGCGTATATTTAACAAGGGGGCGTCTGAAGGGCTTGCCGGACTCCATCGCATATCCTAATCCATGGGCAAGCCCGGAGTCGGGAACGCCTGAGACCACGTCGACGTCGATATCCTTGTCGTGTTTTGCCAGGTATCGCCCACATTGTTCTCTGACTATTTCCGTATTTATTCCTTCATAGTTCGATGCCGGAAAACCGGTGTATATCCAGAGGAACGCGCAAATCTGGTCCACATCCCGGTTGCCCGGCCTTCTTTGCATGATACCTTCTTCATTTATCAGAATTATCTCGCCCGGATTAAGGTATTTTACAATCTCGAACTCGTTGTTAGGAAAAGCCGTGGTCTCGCTCGTTACCGCCCATGCATCCTTGCGCCTGCCGATTACAAGCGGTGTGTATCCGCATCTGTCTCTTGCTGCATATACTCCGTCTTCATTGAGCAGCAGGAGTGAGCAAGAGCCTTCTATGGCATTAAACATCTTCTCTATGCCGTCTATTATGTTGTTGCCCTGGCTGATCAATTTTGCTACGAGTTCTGTGGCGTTCACGGTCCTCTTGCTCACCTCGCTGAAAGATATTCCTTTCTGTAATAGCTGATCGGCCAATTTTTCCGCGTTTTCGACGATTCCGTTCGTGGCAATACTGAATGGCCCGAATTTCGAGTTTAGATAAATTGGCTGTTCATCCAGATCGCTGATAACGCCGATCCCCTTGTTACCCTTCATATATTGATAGCCGTCGTAAAGTTTAGCCTTGAACTGGCTCTGACTTATATCACGGATCTGGCGTGAAAAATCATCTCCAAAGACTGCCATTCCGCCGTATTCCGTTCCGAGGTGTGAATGATAATCCGTGCCGTAGTAGAGGGTTTCGACACAATTTCCCTTTGAGACCACTCCGAAAATGCCGCTCATTTTCCAACTCCTTTATGATGGGTTTGACTTCACTCCTTTTTGAACTGCCCGATATCTCACACTTTCCAAAGTATGAGAGCCAACATAATAATACAAACATTCTTGTCTATCATCAAGGAAAAAGTATTCCTTATTACAATAATAGGCCGTATGCGGCTGTTATTTCGTAAGTTCCTAAAAAAAGAAATTCGCCAGTGTGTTTGTTTGTAACACTTTTTAAGTTACTTCCATATTTAATGAGCAACCTCAAGCTAAGGGTAAGGCGCCCGCTCGCAAAAGTCTGCAAATTGCTGTATTCGCTGGTGCAATTTGGTATAGTACTAAGAATTTAAATATTTAAGCTCAAAACTTAAAATTATTATAGTTGCTTTGAGGAGCAAATATTATGATTTCCAACAAAATTGTCGATTGCCGAATTCCGATTGTCGATTTTCAAATCGCAGATCGAAAACCGAAAATCTCAAACAAGATTTTGCCTTTTGTTGTTTGGTGCTTAGTGCTGCCAGTATCACTGTGGGGCTCTGTCGCCGGACAAATGAAAATACGCAAGGTTCCCGTAGCGAAAGGATTGGCCTCTCATCCGGTCAACGGCGGCAACTGTTTAATCTCAGACGGCGAATACCAGTACATCGCCTTCTATGACGGCCAGCACCGGATGACTGTGGGAAAGCGAAAACTAAGTAAGGCGGAATGGGACCTGGTCAGGCTGCCGGAACGGGTCGGATGGGACACGCATAACCGCGTTATACTGTTTCAGGACCGCAATGGTTATCTTCACATTACGGGTAATATGCACTGCAGGCCCCTGCGATATTATCGAACGAAGGCCCCCGCGGACATACATACCTTCGAGGCGATTCACACCTGGACCGGCGATTATGAAGACAGAGTCACATATCCCAGCATGTTGAAACTCCGCGATGGTTCGATCTACATGATGTACCGGCATGGAGGCAGCGGAAACGGGATGCGGATTCTGGTCCATTATGACGAGGAAACTCAACAGTGGACGAAAACTGTGCCGGCCCTGACCAACGGCCGCGACCGGAATCCGACATGTAACGCTTATCCGTTCGGCGTTCTGGCACAAGGCACTGCCGGCGAAACACCCAAGTCAGGCATTTTGGAGGATAAAAACGGTCTCTGGCATATCGTCTGGTGTTGGCGTGAGACACCGGACGTCGTAACCAATTTTGATGTCTGCTATGCCAAAAGCCCCGACCGCGGGATTTCCTGGAAGACCTGGGATGGACGCGACCTCGATTTGCCCATTACCCCGGAAAACGCCGGCGTAGTCGAACGCATCGCGCAGAAAAGGGGACTAATGAACGGTGGCACTTTAGTCGTGGACGGCAAAGGATTACCCTATATCAGTTATACGCGTTTCGATGAAGATGGTCACAACCAGATTTATGTCGCCACCCCGCTCGACGGTCGGTGGAGAATCGTTCAGTTGACCGACTGGAAACATCGCTTCTACTTCGAAGGTCGCGGGACGATTCCGAGCTACCCTCCCATCCCCAGACTGTCTATTACCGAAGACGAGAAAATCCGGGTCACATACAGCTATGCCCATGCGAAACCCAGGAAAGGTCAGTTTGTTCTCACGAGAGAGCAGTTGCTCACTGCCAAACCGAACCAATTTCCAATTGAGAAATCTCAAGCCCCTTATTCGGCTCTGCCTAACATCCGCGCCGTTAATCATGGACCGCTGGAAGCCGGCCAAATACATTACATGCAGCAGCAAACAGATGCTCCCAACAGGGACCGCAAGCCGGAAAATCCGAGGCAGCCAACAATGATTTATGTCGTTGAGGTAAAAAACAAAAATTGAAAGAAGAAAAGGGTTATTGCCGAATCCTTGAAACGAGTTTTTAGGTTCTTGAAGGAACGAAGTAGTCGAAAGCTGTCAAGAACGAGCTATCTTCAGCCGATATTTACAAGACCAGTTATCGGTGTGTTTAATGTTAACCTTTTTGGGAAAGAATTCTTGACTGTTCAAGGTGAATTTGGTAGGATTATTGGTGTCGTACGGAGAAAAGTAGGCCTTTTCGCCGTATAAACGGGAATAACAGTCAGAAATTCATTTTTCACATGGAGATCAAGTGAAAAATCAGGCACACAGAGACCCGCAGTTTGAAGTGGTTTTGGCTGCATGGGTAAACTTAGAGGCCGGCCTCTAAGGCATTTGCTCCCAGTTTGAATGGGTGATTGACTAAGAGATATCAGCAGACCTTCGGATCATCCTCACGATAAGCATGTCTTGAAGTAATCACTATAAAAATACCCCTGAACGGTAAAAAAGGGGTGAAATGTCAATTCGAAGTTCATTTTTTAGGAGGTAGTGCAATGAAGAAGTCGTTAATTTATGCAATAGTGGGATTTGTTACGGCAATGTGTCTGCCGTTCTCACTTGCGTCGGCGAACGATCAACTTATCACTGTCCCGGATGCGGGCTTTGATGACCACGTTCTTGCGGTGGGTGATTGGGTATATATTGGCGAGGGTCCTTATGCTGAGACTAGTGATTATACCGGGCCGTGGCAAAGTGCTGGCGGCGACGCCTATATTGATAACGGTTATTGGGCGGCCGACGTTGATTTACCGGCCCTCAGCGGCAACAACAAATTGTACGGGTATGAAGAGATAGAAGACTATGTCTACCAGATTCTGGACGAGACATTTATTGAAGGCGAAACCTACACCTTAAGAGTCTGGGTAGGAGAAGCCTGGGAAGGCTACGACGATAGCTGGTCGCTTTACTTTACCGGAGACGATTATACCGACGAGCTGGCCTCAATTTCCGGCAACGGCCCGATAGGTGAATGGGGGCAGGCGACCTTAGTTTACATTGCCACCGCTGCAGACGCCGGAAAAAAGATCGGGATAAAAATGCAAGGTGATGCCTACGTGACTTTTGAAGACGTAACGCTGCATGGCCACCCCAAAACAAGGGATCCTGTTCCGGCTGATGGTGCCCTGATTATGGAGACCTGGGTGAACCTTTCGTGGACGCCGGCAAGTTTTGCAGTTACGAACGATTTGTACCTGGGCGATAATTTCGACGACGTGAACGACGGCACTCCCGGCGCGCCGGGATTCCGAGGCAGCCAGGAAACATTATTTTATTTTGCCGGCTTTCCCGGAGGTGCTTATCCGGATGGCCTTGTCAACGGTGTGACCTACTATTGGCGAATCGATGGAGTTAACGACGCTAATCCGAACAGTCCGTTGAAGGGGGACATCTGGAGCTTCACGGTTGTACCCAAGACAGCCTATAGCCCCAATCCGGCTGAAGGGGCCGATTTTGTCGGCCTGAACGCGGCGCTAAGCTGGACGGCTGGTTTCGGTGCTAAATTGCACTATATAGTCTTCGGTGAAGATTTCGATGAAGTAAACAACGCTGCAACGGGTGTTGCCAACGGTCCTGCAACTTACAACCCCGGCCCACTTAAACTGGCCAAGACTTACTACTGGCGTGTCGATGAGTTCGATGGCGCAGAAACGGTTAAAGGCGACATCTGGAGCTTCACTACCGTGGGCGCCGTTAGCGGCCCGAATCCGACAGATGGAGCAGTGGACGTAAAACCATCGGTGGTTCTTAGCTGGGATGCCGGAGCTGTTGCCGCTTCGCACGAGGTATATTTCGGCTCGGATGCGGATGCAGTAAAGAATGCTGACAAGACATCACCTGAATACAAGGGGCCAAAGGCCCTCGGCGAAGAGAGCTACGATCCAGGCAAGCTTACGTTAAATACGGCATACTTCTGGCGGATCGATGAAGTCAACGGCGTCAATCCTGATAGTCCCTGGATAGGCAACGTCTGGAGCTTTACAACCGGCGATTTCTTTGTCATAGACGACTTTGAGGACTATGACGCCGGCGACAACCAGATATGGTTTGCCTGGCACGATGGGCTTGGCGCTGGTACGCCGGGTACTCCCGGTTACATTCCCGGTAACGGCACCGGCTCTGCTGTCGGCGACGAAACAACCCCTTCTTATACCGAGGAGACGATCGTCAACGGCGGCCTTCAATCAATGCCCCTTTCATACGACAACAACAAGCAGGGCTTCGCCTACTATTCAGAAGTGGAGCATACGTTGACAGACCAGCGCGACTGGACTGCTGAAGGTGTTGCGGAATTATCAATCTGGTTCCGTGGCAATCCGTCATCAGTCGGCAGCTTTGTCGAGGGCCCGGTCGGAACTTACACGATGACCGGCTCTGGTGCGGACATCTGGAATTCGGCGGACGAATTCCACTTTGCCTACAAGATACTCACCGGCCCCGGCTCGATCATAGCAAGGGTTGAGAGTGTCGAACAGACCGATGCCTGGGCCAAGGCCGGCGTGATGATTCGGGATACGCTCGATGTCGGCTCGAAGTTCGCTGCGGTTTACATAACTCCCACTAATGCAGACGGCATTGCTACAAATGGATGCAGATTCCAGGCCCGGTTGGATGCCGATGACGCTGCCACCAGCGACAGTAGCGTAGCGACTGAAGAGCAAAGGGCAATCGTTGCTCCATATTGGGTGAAACTGGAGCGTGACTTGGCCGGCAACTTCAGAGGTTATTACTCAAGCAACGGCTCGACATGGCAGTCCATGTTATGGAGTCCACAGTTCATCCCGATGAGTTCGAATATTTATGTTGGCTTAGCACTGACCAGCCACAATGCCAGTGCAACATGCGAGGCTAAGTTCTCTAACGTTACGATTACTGGAACAGTTAGCGCTCAGTGGACAAACCAGGACATCGGCATTGCGAGCAATGCTGCCGAACCGCTTTATGTATCTGTGTCAAACAGCACAGGCGCACCTGCGGTAGTGGTTCACGACGATCCGGCCGCGGCGAACATCGACACCTGGACCGAGTGGGTTATTCCGCTTCAGGCTTTTACTGATCAGGGCATAGTTTTGACCAATGTCGACAAGATAGCAATCGGTCTTGGAACCCAGGGCAACATGACAGTCCCCGGCGGTTCGGGCAAGATGTTCATTGACGACATTCGACTGTATCAGCCGAGAGAGTCTACGGATGAGTAGACACTGCTTTCGTTAAAATGATATGAGTATTTCGATCTTAGTGATCCTCTGAAATTCTTGAAGAAAGATTCAAGACAGTTGTAGTTTTAGCGTAGGTTTGGTATGTAAGTGAAACTTCTGTGTCCTGCTAATGTTGCTAAAGCCAGGTATATGAGAATTGTCAGATATAGTAACTATTGAAAGAATATTGCCATGAGACCGACAATCAGATTTTTAAGCGATGAACTTATCCGGCAGATTATTTCCGAGGCAACGGACATACTTTGCACGCTCGGGGTCGAAATTCACAACAAAACCGTGCTGGACATGCTTTCGGACTGCTGCTGCACGGTTGATATGGAAAAAAGTCATGCCGTCCTTACCAAGTGGAAAAGCTGCTGGGAAATTATCAGCCGCCGGACCTGACGGAGGAAGTTAAAAAAGAGCTGTCAAAACTAATGACCAAGGAAGCCCGCCGGCACGGACAAAACACCCTGCCGCATCTGCCCGATTGATTTGCCGCCGTGCTTGTGGAGTTTTAGAGAGTTTTCTTGTTGACATACCTCTGCCGGTACACTACAATTCCGACAAAGCCGTATTTCACGGAGAGTAGCATGGCCATCCTGGCCATGTTCTTCACGGGCTGGAAGCCCGTGCCACAATCTCCCGCGGAAGACATGGTTGAAAGTGGAATTCGCCCTAAAGACACAGGCGTATCGTTCATCGTTCTGTGTTCTGCGTCGTGCAGTACGCGATACGCAGAACGCAGAACTATTTAGGTTGATTATGGAAGAATCCAATAGCCGGACACATCCTCTGCCGTGGTGGGCTGCGGGCATTTTGTTAGGGCTCGTGCAGATCCTTGCAATCGCCTTAGTCAAACCAATGGGTGTTTCAAAGCAATTTGTGGTTGCCGATGCTAAGGTGCTCAACCGCGTCGCGCCCGAATATTCGGATAACCATCCGCTTCTCAGTAATGAGCAATACAAGAAGTTCGGCTACGGCGGGTGGTTTAATATTGGTATTATACTCGGCGCTTGTCTTGCCGCCCTGCACTTGCGGGCATGGAAGGTCAGGGCCGTATCTCTCTGGTGGCAGCGGAACCATGATGCTCCCATCCTGCTCCGCCTGATAGCAGGCTTTTGCGGGGGAGTGCTCATACTTCTCGGCGCCAGATTGGCCCACGGCTGCATAACAGGACAATTTATCGGCGGCTGGGCACAATTATCACTATCAGCCATCCCATTTACGATTTCATTGTTTGGTTTCGGGATGCTCGTCGCTTACCTTGTTTATCCAAAAACACCGAATGAATTCAGGCGGGAACAGTGATGTCGACTCCTATTGTTGGTCTTATCATGGGCGTTATTTTCGGGGCCTCGCTGGTCCTGACCGGACTGACAGATCCGGACAAAATCATCGGTGCGCTTAGACTGAAGGATTTCTATGCAATACGGACCGTCGCTGTTTTTCTGCTTGTTGGAATGCTCGGAACGTGGATTTTAGACTTATTCGGAGTAGCCAACTTCAATATACAGCCGGCGGTAATTCTACCCGTTCTAATTGGCGGGGCTTTGCTCGGAACAGGACTCGGGCTGACGGGTTTCAGTCCCGCCATCGGCTTGGCTTCCGCCGCTTCAGGGCGAATCGATGCCCTGATAACCGTTATTGGAATGATCTTCGGAGCACATGTTTATATACTGATTTACCCCTCGATTGTCGTTCCGCTCGAAAGGATTCTTAACTTCGGCAGTTTGACTTTGCCGCAAATAACAGGCGCTTCAGCAGTATCGTGGGTTGTTCCCATCTTTGCAGTAGGTTCATTGGCCTTACTTATCACCCGGTCAAGGCAGCCGCGAGATGATGAGCAACGCATTAGAGCAGGAGATTTAGGAATGAACGAAGAATTTCCCGATCCGCTGAGCCCGAAACCAATTCCGAGAGAAAAGGGCTTGTATCTCAAATCAGACTGCCTTAAAGCTGCTTATGTGTTTTGCCAATGGAAGAACCTGTTGTTTATGGTTATGCTGCTGTGTCTTCTGCTGCATCAGGCATCCTTTTGGCTTGTCAGCACGGGGCAGATTGAAATTACTGAAAATACGAATACCGAGACGCCCGTTGTATTGGACGCCGCTAACATACAAGCCGACCAAACCGCAGCGCCGGCGGAGGAATCACGGAACCTTATGCTTTTTGGCTTTGACGTTACATTCGAGCATTTGGCTTCGGTAGTGCGCCTTACCAATATAATACTCGTATTCACATCCGTGCTTTACGGCTTGATAATGTATTTCTGCCTGGGCGTTTCATTCAAAGGGAGTCTCGGGGGACTCGGCCATATATGCGGAGCGTTATTTATGTCCCTGATTATATTCGTACTGCTGGTGCCGTGGCAGAATTTCTTCGGTTCTATTGCTATGGGAGCCACTTTCACGCCGAACGAGCTGGTGAGTTGGTGCACGACAGACATAAGCGATACATTCGGCATGGTCCTTTTCTATCTGCGTTTCACAGGCTACTGGGCCTTGGTATTGCTGCTACTGCTTCTGGCACAGTTGCGAAGTTACCGGTGGGCTAAAGTTATTCTTCAATGATCTCGGAAGGCAAAATAATAACTCGAACTGACCGAAATTCAAAACAGGGGATTAATATGATATCATGAGGATTTTCCACTTGATTGGGCCAAGGATATGCTGTAGAATGTAATAAAAAGAGTTTATGGATATTTTTGTTCGCATAAAGCGTTTGGTCGTTTCACGGCGGGTCCTTTTTACCGAAAAGGCGGAGATTGAAATGGCGAGGGATGCGCTAACGCCGGAACTGGTTTACGAGGCGATCCTGAACGCACCGGCGATATTCAAGGTGCTGTGTTCCCGCAATCCGAAGTCAGGAACGAGCGAAAGGCTTTATGTAATCAAGGGATTGACCTTTGACGGAGTAGCCGTTTATACTAAAGGTAAGGTACTGAAAAAAGAAGGAGTTGACATTTTCTATGTCCTCATCTCATCGAAAAAAAGCACCGACATCTGAGGCTTTTCCCTGTCCGGATTGCGGAAAGACTGGGATGAATCGCATCGTGGAAACCTGCAAGCTCGAGGATGGGCTGGTAGTCAAGAAACTCACGCACTATAAATGTCGTTCTTGTGGCTCGCGATTCTTTGACGATGATGCGATGCATTGCATTCAAACTGCACGTGCATCGCGCGGTTCATTGGCCCAATCCTGCTAATTGCAATCTGGCAACCACCGGGGTAGCTACCAATTTACCCGATAAAGAGTTTTTTTCTTGTGCTGCCGGTGAGTTTGTGGTAAATCACAAAATACTTAAAAAAAGGAAAAATAATCCGAAACAAATTAGTGCGGTTCTCGACTAACAAAATAGCTTGAAAATTACAAATTAGGAGTAATTGTATCATGAACGATTTTCCACAGATCATTTATAAGAGACACACGTTCCTGTCGGCCCTGGCAATGGGACTGAGCGCCGTCATCATTGCGTTTATCGTTAGCTGTACGGTAGTGATAATCTACGGCATGAACTTTGCCGGCGACAAATCCGAAGAAGTTGTTTCGCTGGTGGAGGAAGCCATCCGCGGATTGCCCAAATTACAGGAGTCGTTACCGCCGGTCCTGGCCGACATACTCGATGACCGCCGCCAGCCGGATTATAGGACTCAGATCGAGATTTCAGCCAGTACGACTTTGCTGCCGGCCGATAAAGGAACGGTAAAAACAACGATTGAGATCGTCAACAACGGCAGTGAAGTTGTTTCTCTTCTTTCGCTGCGAGTCGTCGTTCTCACCTCGCGTAATGAAATTATTACCGAGTCGAATGAATGGGCGGCCACTCCCATTGCCGCCGATCACGACGACTGGCGCGGCCCGCTTATGCCCGGCTCTCGCAGGTATTTCGTTACATCTCGCGGGGGGCTTCCAGTCTTCTCTGCGGACGAGTTAAAGACAGAGGTCGAAATCACGGACATTCGGATATGGAACAGTGAAAGGGGAACCTCGTGGCTCGAAAGCCGGGAATCCTCCGAAGCAGAGCCGACCGATCCCAATTCGACAGCCCCGGCAGAAATTCCATAACCTCCACCTTTATAACAAATAGCGCATCGGCAGGGCTACTTCCCGATGAAGCTGGATTAAGGCCGCATGTGCCGAGACCCGGAAGCCGGTAGCCTGTTTTCTGTAATTTTAAGAGAGCGAATTCATAAACATCCCGTGCAAAATCCTTTCGGTATTTCCTGCTGTGCTCGATTCGGCATGAATTTGGATCGATTTGTTTTTTTGTCTTTTGATTGTTGACAATACATTGCTTTTCGGCTTTAATATGATGACAATACTATAGATTAGCAGCTATTGACAAATTGGGTCGGTGCCCGAGTGGCTAAAGGGGATGGGCTGTAAACCCATTAGCGGAAGCTTACGCTGGTTCGAATCCAGCCCGGCCCACTAATGCCTTGCATTGTGGAGTAATGCCTCGTTTTTTATCGCATTTCGCAGATTGTCTCATTGGATGTGACGTCATGCACGCCCAAAGTAACACAAATGAGCCTCCGAGAGCTTCGTCGGGAAGAGTCAACGGAAGTTTTTCGAGAGCGGTATCGGATTCGCGGCGGGATTGAAGGTATCAACAGCGGCCTGAAACACCGAACGGGTTTTGGGCGGTTGAGGGTTCGCGGACAGTCGCGTGTATTCCGCTCTATTGAGGGTAAAAAAGAAAGATTAGGAAATTTTTTTAAAATATTTCGATTTTTGTCTTGACAATTTTATTTATGTCAAATATATTTGCGTATATTCAAATTAGGAGATGGCAAATATGTCAACATCAAGTAAAAAAACGAAGGGTAGGCGAAAGAAAACAGTGGCAGAGCTTACCGAGGCGGAATGGGAGATAATGTCGGTGGTCTGGGAAAAGGAGCCTTGCGCAGCCGGCACTGTACAGGATGCATTGACCAAAAGCAGGGATTGGGCCTACGCCACGGTCAAAATCACGATGGACCGGATGGTCAAGAAGGGTTTCCTGGAAATCAACAAGATTCGGAACCTCCAGCTTTTCCGCTCATGTATCAGCGAGGTTGAGGCCAGGCGGGGAGAGCTCCGAAAAATGCTCAAGCGAGGTTTTGGCGGGGCACTAACGCCGATGCTGAAGTTCCTGATCGAGCACGAAGGCCTCTCAAAACAGGAAGCCGCACAACTTCGTGAATTTGTCAACAAGGCCGGGAAAAGTAAAGATTAACAATCTGCATTCAGATGAGCGGGAGGTCTACGAATGTATCATGTAATTAACAACGTTATGATAGGCTTGAACAGAGTTGGCGGCGTGTTTTACGATTATGCCGCC
>CBDVBU010000065.1:0-12208 GCA_965372295.1 uncultured Phycisphaerae bacterium | reverse complement strand
GCCTTTCGGATTTTTCCATAAAGTGTAAGGCCATGTCCTTTTTCATGCAACTCCACCTACCCATTATTCGGAAGAGCCAAAAATTTCATAATTGCACCTCCATTGACTCACTTCATTTTGAATTTCAGATTATAGGTACCCGGGCGAAGCTTCAACCGGGTCAGGCCCGTCGGAATCTGTTATCGCTTCCGCTTGCCTCACGGCGGCCGCCGGAGCGACCGTGCAAACGTGACGGCTTGCTTGGCGATGACCTCTCCTACGGATGGCGCCAGGGCCGTGCCGTTGGAGAGGTGTGTAGCCAGTCTGGTTGCGTAGCCTTGCGTGTGGAAAGCAGCGCGTGTAGGGATGTAGCCGAGGCACCCGTTAGCGTAGCCCACGACCATTGTTTGTTGTCCGTCGAGGCTCCGCTTGATGTTGAGGCCGATGCCGCTGAAGACCTCGGCGGGAACGCAAACGAGTGTTTCGGGGCCAAGGTTAAGGGCCTGGATTTCCATGCGGATTCTCGGTTTCCTGCCCTCTTCGGCAAGCTTTGCCTGTGCCTTTGCCCAGCGGAGCATATACTCGGCTTCCCATCGGCTGGCCTTTGATCCGCCCGCGCTCTGGAGTTTTTTTTCCGCCTCGCGGAGTATTGTGTTGGCTTTTTCCCGGGAAGGAACAGGTCTGAGTGGAAGGTCGATTATGCTGCTGCGGCCGTTGACTCGGAAGTCTGATTTAAGCTTGGTTCCAGATGCCGCTTGAAGTGCAGCGCCGCCGATGGCCTGAGCCATCCGTTGGCATTCCTTCGAATCGCCCGCTCCCCATTTGATACCGTTGCAATACGGGTCAATGTCACCGCAGCAACCGTTGACGAAGATGGCCGTGCCTCCCCAGGTTCGTTCGACGAAGTCCACGAGATAACCGGGATAGTCAGGGGAAATCAAGAGGTTCCTCGGGCCGAAGACAACGGGGTGGCAGGCGAAGTTGATTAACATAGCCAGCGGTTCGCCGTTGAGGGTCTCGGCAACGAATGCGACGACTTCCTGGTCGATGGGTCCGCCTTCGCCGAGGCGGGCAGTACGGTCGAATGAGACGCCGCCAACGGTTGCTCGCGCTGAGCCGACGCGGCAACGGGTCATATTGCGGACGGCTTCGGTAACTGCTTCGGTCATCAGTGCGGGGAGGAGCCGAGACCAGTCGGCATCTATTGCATAAGTACTGCTGTACCTTGTGCCCGGAGCTGAATGTGAGTGGGTGCAGACCACGGTGAGGTTCCTTGGGGCTATGTCTGCCTTCGCTTGAGCCAGCCGACGAACCTCCGCAACAGTCGCGTCGCCGAGGCCGATGACGTCCGCCACGACGAGTCCAACCCGGCTGCGGCCGTCGTCGAGCACAAGGGCCCGGGCGTAGAGGTCGCGGTCCACACCGGTGGATGGCTTTGTGCGCAGGGCATATCCACCCAGGTAAACTCCGACCGGCGGCGTGATGACCACCTTCCCCACCCCGGCTGAGAGGCGGTTGGAGTTGATATTTTGCTTTGCCGCGTTTCGCATCCTCCCCAACTTGAACTCCAGCTTGTGTGTACCCGGCTGGAGGTTCAACTGCGTCAGGCCTGCCGGCGTGGAGCTGAAATTGCTCGTCTGTTTTCCGTTAATTTCCAGCGACGCGGCTTGGCGTGGGAGCACGAACGAGATGTCAACCGCTTTCGTTATCTTGATCACACCGTAGAATTCGTTATCGGCGATTTTCTTGTGGGGCGTACGCGACTTGTCCCGCGTGTAGCTGACAAACGACGCGAACGCTGCCCCTGCAACTGGAGTGCTGCTCGATATGAGTGTCTTGTCCTCGAATGTGAGCCTCCTGCCCCCGCACATAGCGTAGCGAGTAAGCTTGCCAGCTAAATCGACGCTCACCATCGAGATCAGTCCATCTAACTCCTGTCGTGCGCCGGCGGTTGTGCCCTCTCCAGTGTTGTACAGGTGGAAGTTCCTCCCGTTGGGGACGGCGACCTCGAAGGCGATACCATTCTTCGCATCGGCCCTCTTGACCTCAGGGGCCGGTGCGCCGCGAAGCTGTGGGTAGAGAACAACCATGAAGGCCGTTTCGGTCACCTTATCAGGCGGGCAGAGTTCATAGTAAGGGCCGTAAGTCTCGTTGGGAAAGTACTTCCCGCTGAACATCCCGACGTGGGTCGTGAAGGGCTGGGGCAGGAGCACCTTGCCGAACAACTGCCCCTCGTTGCCGTGCTTCGCGTGCCTACCCTGGGCAAGGGGAAGGCTGATAAGCGTGTCATCCTCCACTTTGTATTCGCCCTTTTGGGCTATGGCGTGGGGCGTGGTCACCTGCAACACCCAGGAGACCTTTCGCGGCCTTTCTTTGGAGGTCTTGACCTCGTCATAGAGCACGATATAGTCGGGCTTGGCGAAGACCACGTGGCGGTTCCAGAACTCGAGCCAGGGGTCGTCCCGCTTGCCGTAGCAGTGCGCCTCGCCCACCGTGTAGTCGAAGAAGTCCGAGCCGATGAACTCCTTGATCTCGCCGAACGGCCGGCCCTGCATCGGATTCTTCTGGCCCTGTCCGTCCAGCCACAGGACATTGTGGCCGAGCGTCGCCCGCCACGTGCGGCCGTGATGATACCCTGGCGAGGTGGCCAGCCGCGACCGGTAGGCGTGGATCTCGAAGTGGTTCATCGAGTTGTGCTCGTGGGAGTGGCTGCCGGTGTCGGTTTGCATGGCGAAGAGTATCCCGTCCGGGTCATCCCAACCCGTTCGGAGCGTCACCCAACCAATGCCGCGGAAGTGCTTCGAGGTCGGCACCTCACCCTCGGGCGTGCGCGCCTTGACGGCCGGGTCGTAGAACAGGAACAGCGTCGCCGGACCCGGGTAGTACTTGTTTCGGAGGAGCCCCGTCTTCTGGACGTACCACATGCCGTGGCCGTTCTTGAGCTCCCTGGCAACGCGCAGGGCCGTAAGCTCAAAACCCGAACCCTGCCAGGTGTCGCAGAAACCCACGCCACCATCGCCATCGGGCCGCATCGTGTACATGGCGTAGTACATGAGCTTCCTCAGCCACGGATGGCGCAACAGCGAATCGTCGCCGGTGGCGCGCTTCAGTGCATCGGGTAGCAGGATGGCGCCCCTGCCGTCATGATCCATTCCCACCGTGCCGTAGCCGAGCGTACACTCATAGTAGCCTCCGTCGGCGTGGCGCTCGTCCTCGAACATCTCCTTGAGCATCCTGACGGACTGCGCAGCCCATTCGCCAGCCTCTGGAAAGTCCGGTTCATCGACCAACGCAAGAGCCGCCAGGCCCAGCGCGCCGGATTGCGCCAAGGGCTCGTTGTTCGTCCACGGCCTGGCGGCGATACTCTTCAGCAGCGGCTTAACGCCTTTATCGGCCAGCGCCTCGCGGATCATCGTCCGCTCGTCTTCGGAGAGCTTGTCGTGGATGGCATCGAAGCCGACGGCCGTGTCGAAGGTCACGCGCGCCAGCTCCCAGAAACTCCCCCACTTCTCCCGACGGCAGGTCTCGAACATCCTGCCCTTGATCTCGCCGATCCACTGCACCTCTTCGGTGACGGTGTGGACCAACGCCATGGTCAGGATGTCGGCCTTGTCCCCCTGCGCTTTCTCCACGACTCGCTGCCAGAGCTCGGCAGTAGAGACTCCCTGTTCAGTTTCGGTTCGGTCCGCGGCCTTTGCCCGAAGGTGGGATATCTCCTCAGCCGACCAGAGCAGCCTCGGATGCCCCTTGATGCGCAGCCTCACCGGTCCCGGGCGAGTGGGAGCCGAAGTCGGCTCCAATCTCCTCTCAGAAGCTATCAGGCTTTCCTCTGATAATAACAACAGTGAGGATATGGTTAACATAAAAGTGAATGTAATTAATCTCATGATCGCACCTCACTATTCGTAGTTCTTTCAGAAACTTTGCTGCTATTTCGTACCGATGCAGTAGAGGCATCTATTGGACCGCAGAATTAGCTGGCCCTCAACTACGGCGGGACTGGCATTGACAATCACTAAGGTCTTGTAGAGGACCGGCGACATCGCAGAACCCCAACTGTGGGTTCCGTCGCCGACGCGCGTATGCCACTTCGGCTCGCCGTCGAGACTGAAGGCATAGACTCCCGAATTGCCAAAGAAGCAATAGACCTTTTGTCCATCGGTGGTCGGCGTGCTGCTGGCATAGCCGTGGAGAGGCACTCGGCCGGAACCCCCATGGGCTCGAACCGTGCCCGGGACCTGCCGGTTCCAGATAATCCGGCCATTGTCACGGCTTAGGCAGACAACGCATCGCCTCAAGTCCTCTACGCGACCGCGAGTTCTCCTATCAACTCCTGTTCCGTAGCCGCTGTAACAGGTCAGAAAGATTTTGCCTCCGATGACAATGGGGCTTGACGCCCCCGCCCCGGGCAGTTCGGTCCTCCATACAAGGTTCGTCGTCGAACTCCACGTCTCCGGCAAACCTGTCTGAGGTGACGTACCCGTGCCCCTGGGGCCTCGGAATCGTATCCAGTCCTCGGCGACGACTCGAGTCGATACGAGCGTTACAGACAATAAACACATAATAGCGGTAACCAGGCTTTTTGACCTCATCAGTGCAACCACAAGCGTCCGGCCGGTTCTCGCCTGTTTGGGAGAAAACACGCTAAGTTCTGTCAGCTTCATCATCTTGTCAGTTCCTTACAGAGTGCTCGATGTTCCGGCCATTGTGTTTCAGAAGTTGACCTCTTTGTTAGAGTTTTTCGGTAACTTCTTCAAATGAAATCGGAGTCTGATTGGACCAAGGTTCTCTCCAAGATCTACTGTTTTCAATATTTCCAAATCCGGGAGGTTTCCAGGATCAATACTGTCATCTTTGCAAGAAAGGTAAGCGTGCTCTGATATGAAAGAACTGAATTTTTTTCCGCCTTTGGTTGAGACTTGCAAGAGGCAGTTCACAACGCCAAATACGTTTCTTGCCGGATTCTTTATTATTAGCTCATTTTCTGCCTTAATGATAGGGAGGAATTTCGGGTCAATTTCAACTCCATATTGATTCCACCAGGGTGAATGGGGGAAGTTGACTCTCAAATTTCCGATTTCTGCACCATTTAGGAAGGCCGTCACCTCCGTTGCAGCATCTTTCCGTGACCAGTAGGAATAATAGAGATTGGCCGTTGTGATCTGTGCAAGGTCTTCTTGACTTGGCAATTCCTGTTCTGGCTGTTCCGGCTTAATTATATCAACAATTTTGCCTGGTTTCTCCCAGCAAAATTCTCTAATGACACCCTTTCCCGGAGAACAGAACTTCACATTTACTTTGCTGTCATCAACATTGACGATGAAATAACCGCTTGGGCCTCCTTCTATGTATCCCCAGAAGTAGTGCAGAGTTTCTTCTGGAATCAATATTCTCCTGACCTTTTCGAGTGCAAGAAACTCAGTTTTTCTGCCATTTCGCAGTTGTACGTAAGGGACAAGGATTTTAAGCCTCCCCTGCTCAACTACGGAACAGTTCATCATCTGTGTTATTTTTTTGTTTTTGAAACTTCTGACAGATACAGTCTGATTGTGGGTATGACCGCAGAAAAAGGCATCTATTTCAAATTCCGAAAAGATTGAAATCAGTCCTTTTGCATACGCCTTATCTGTAAATCCCGCACGAGCAACGATCCACAGAGGATAGTGATTGAATACAAATATATGTCTTGTGTTTTTGCTGCTTTTTGCTTTTTTCAGGTCATTGGCCAGCCAATGGAACTGTGATTCAGGATTTCGGTCCATGCAATTAAGAAAGATGAAATGAGAATTGTGACAATCAAAGGAGTAATATACCGTTGGAATGTCCTTTTCAAGTTCGCTTGAAAAGAGTCGCTTTGTAATTTCATCATATCTTTCGAATTGGTCATGATTGCCTTTTGCGATATAGAACGGCCTTTTAATTTTGTCAGCAAAATCTTTCAACCCGAAGTTCATTTCATCCTCAGATTTGCCCCTTCCTCCGTGTACGAAATCTCCGATTTGGGCGATAAATCTGACCTCTGGATATCTTTCGTTGATTTCATTTGCAAATGGCCTAACGAAATATTCAGATACTTCATAAAGGGGCTTTTTATAATGAATATCCCCAACGACTGCGAAACTGAATTCATCTGTTTGCCTTATACCAGCCTTTGCTTTAGGTGGAGCGAAAACAGTTGGCGCGCATCCGAAAGCGGGGACCAAGCCTGCCGTCGCAATTGCCTTGAGAAGATTTCTTCTGCCGATCTTATTTTGTTTTTCGTTGATCATACCAGACTCCTATCTCACATTTCAACGTGTTCTACCGCATCTCGTCACTTGCTTTCGAAGTCATATACGCTGCCGGACCATAGTCCACGAAAGGGATCGGTCCAGTATTCTTGGCGCCCGGTGCTAAACTGCGATCCCTCCCGATACAGTACAAGTAGCGGTTGGATCGCAAGAGTAATTCGCCGTTGCTGACCACGGGCGTAGCGTTGAAGATGCTTCTATCGCCCAGGTCGTTTCGGGCTAGTTCCTCGAATTCCGGCCCAACTGCCAGAACGATCGTGCCCCGCTGTCGGGTGACTGCGTACAGCTTGCCATCGGCCAGGATCAGCGATGCGTAAACCCAGCCAGCTCCCGAAAGACGCTTCTCATAGATCGCCTCGCCAATCTCAGCCTTGATACAGACAGCGACTGCCCGGTGGGCCTCGACCCAGTAGAGATAGCCGTTGTGATAGAGCGGGGTGCCTACGGTGGGTGTTCTTCTCAGTCGCCAAAGCACGTGTGAGCCGGTCACATCCCCACGGCCCCCAGCACGGATCGCGATTGTCAAAGGGTACGGACCGCTGGCAACGTAAACGATTCCGTTGTCCGCAACAACCGACGGGCGGCCGTTATGCGAGACACTGGCACACTCCCAGAGCTTTTCGCCCGTGCCCGGATCGAAGCCGAGCACCTTGCCATCCACGCTGACGACCAGTTCCCGGCCGCCACCGGACAGGTCGACCACTAGCGGCGTGCTCCATGAGTCGCCGATCCCCTCAGCCCGCCATACCTCCCGCCCGGTCCGCGTGTTCAAGGCCACCAACGAGTCGCTCTCAATAGTGGCGTTGACTATCAGCAGGTTCTTGTAGAGGATCGGCGAGGCCCCGGAGCCGTAGCCGAGGTGGTGGGTCTTCGAGCCGACATCGGCCTGCCAGAGCAGTTCACCGGACAACGTGTAAGCCACTACTCCAGAGCGCCCGAAGAACGCGTAGACTGTCTGGCCGTCAGTCGTGGGCGTGCCTGAGGCGTAACCGTGCAGGTGGACAAACCCCCTCTGATAGTCACTCTCGGGCAGCCGCGCCTCGGTATTCCTCAGCCAAAGGATCTTCCCGTCTTCGCGGCTGATGCAGACCACATGATGCCGCAGATCTTCCTGCCGACCGGGTTGTTTCTTATCCTCCAGCCCATAGCCACTGTAGCATGTTAGAAAGACCTTATCGCCGAGCGTGATGGGACTTGACGCGCCGAAGCCGGGCATGGCGGTCTTCCAGACGATGTTCTCATCCGCGCTCCAGCGGACCGGTACGCCAGTATCGCTGGAAACGCCGGCGGCGAGGGGGCCACGAAACCGAGTCCAATCCACAGCGACGACCTGACTCGATACAGACACCGCGGACAACACGCACACCATGGCCAGAACCGAGCTTGTGGACTTGGGTGGTGGGACCGCAAACGTCCTGCCGGTTCGCGCCTCTCTGCAAAGAGATGTTCCAAGTTTTATTGTCTCTTGTCTCATGTGACCTCTTTGCGTCGTCCTTCTTTTCATTCTGTCCCAACTGCCTCCCGATAGATATCGCTCGGCGTCCAGATGTCCTTGGGCGTTTGTCCTGTGCGATCGTAGAAATAGACCAAGATATATTCTAACTTGCCCGTTGCCGGACTGTCGAAGGTAATCGAGGTGGAGGCGGTTTGTGCTGCTGTAATCCTGATGGGGATGGTATAGTAGCGACCATCTATACAGGCAACCAGGCGCCACTTGCCCGGATAGAGCGGGCGCCATGTGCCGCCGGGCTTGAACGGCGAGCTTCTGACTTGCCGTGTGTAGGCAATTCGCCAGTTGAGCGTAACCGGCTCGCCTTTCGTCACATTCTGTCCGACCCGCTGATAGTGCCAGTATCCGATGCGTAAGACTCCAATGTAGATGGGCTGCTCGGCGAACTGGATAAACGGCGCAGTCCAAACGCGATCGCAGTCACCCTCGCCGATGCGGCTCCAGCCGGCGTGCCAGCCGCCCGCCGCGTTATCTGCGGAGAAACGTGTAGGGCGGCGCTCGAACTGCGTACCCTCGTGTAGATGTCGGGAAGTGAGCACCCAGATCGTGTCGTCGTCCATAATCAGGTCAAGCAACATCCTGGCCCTGTTCGGGACGCGACAGGCATAGTTGTCCGGATGCCGAAGGGAGTCTTCCACGAAGTCGCTGCCGTCCTCTGCGGCCTCCGGCGCCAAGACGAATCTGCTCTCCCCGTGCATGCCCTGCATATCGGCCTGAGAGACCGGCGAAATCTCCAGCCAAGGCTTGCCGCCGCGGAGACGATACCGAGTTACTACCGTGGTCTCGTACCCTTTGCGCATATATGTGATCGAACCGCTCTCAACCTCGATCTCATGGGGCGTGTTGGTGATAACCTTACAGCTCTCGGATCCACTACCGTAGTTGGTCCATCGCCCGTCGGGGGTATCGAATGCCCGGTAAAGCTCATTGTGCCTGCCGGGCGTGGACTCGGCATCGGTCTTGGCGTAAAGGAAAACCGAGTCGTAGCGGCTTGAGTGGAGCGACACCCAGAAGTTCTTACCTTCGAGTATGCAATCGCCGCGGAACTGATAGTCCGTAAGATCGTGTGGCACCTGTGACCAGTTAGCCCTATTGTCCCAGGCCCTCATGTCGTAGTGCTTCATCGTGTAGCGCTTGTTCGCATCCCAGATGCACACCGTGCCCGGCTTGTGCGGCTTGTAACCTTCGCCTTTGATGAGCGGCACTTTTTTCGGCAGCCGTATCCGCCTGCGCCCCGTCGAAGCGGTCGGCTGTGGTGGCTCCTGTGTTCCAATGTAAACATCATCGCCGAAGCCTGTGATTTTCAAGAAAGCGCATCGCATACCGGTATGAAACTCATCATTGCTTGGGCCCCACTCATCGGGCGTATTCTCGTAATGCCCCCAGCCGACCAGATGGCTCCGCTTGTCAACCTGCTCCGCGGAAGGGTTAGGGGCAATGTTCACCGAGGCACCTGTATAATTTCCTCTGGTACCGGCCTGCGGCAATAGAGCGAGGCTCGCCGCAGCCAATCCAAGCACCCACCTATGTAAAGCCATCGTTCTATCCTCCGTTTGCAATAACACTCTTTCCCAGCAGAACGCGTTTGCCTGTCTGGGCCGGGATTTCCCATACCCACTGGCTTAGCCAGCCACTCAACTTACACGGTCCTATTCTATACGATCTACATTAGTCCGCAAGGAGTTCATCCTGAATATCCCAGAAGTTCGTCGTCGCATCCCAAATACCATGGCTCGCCCAATCCCTGGATGGTCTTTTATCACTTTGTCTGTCGATCTCGTAAACAGTTAACGGTGAACTCTTGCTTTTTCAAGGATCAGGGCTACAATTCATTGTGATCGATTGGTCTGTATGTCTTTTTATACGGTACAAGGAGTCGAGCATGGTTTGGCAAACACCTTCACAGAGAGTTGTGATCTTCATCATGTTGATACTCTGGGTGTGCGCGGCGGAACCCTCACGCCCCATGCTTGCCGACGAGCGTGGACTGGCAGCGAAGTATCCCGGCGATGTTGGCACGTCCGTTGGTGTGACGCTTCAATACAAGAGAGGCGATCACTCCCGGCTATGGATTGCGGGCGGGGGCCTGGCCAAGATCGCCGGGCGATGCGCGCCTGGCGGATCGATGCATGCCGAGTACGTCGGCGACACGGTGAGCTCCGTCGGTTGTCAGAAACTGGGCGTGGAGGCCGGAAAGATGTTTGTCAAGGTGCTCCTTCCTGAAAAACGCATCATCCGCAAGCGAGGCGGGAAGATCAAAATTGCCGACAGCACGGGCACCAAGTGCGTGCTCGATTCGAATCTTGGGAACGATGTTCAACATAAAATAGACAGGTCGTTGGACCTGAGTCCAGGAGATGGATGATGAAATCAATGTCACTTTTTCAATACAAGGTGAGTCTAAGAGCAGATGCGATGAAGACAAAAGGCATATCGGCGATGTTCTGTGCGGGCCTGTCTGTGTATGTCGTGCTCACAGGTCTCCCGATGAGTTTGGTGAAGGCTCAGGAACCGGCAGTAAACGCGGGGGCGGCGAGGACGCTTGTTGACTTCGAGACCGAAGCTGAAATGCAGGCCTGGGGTGCCGGCAGGATCAAAGCTGAACTCTCCGGGAACCACGCGACAAAGGGCAAGTCCGCCATGAAAGTATCCGTGCCAGCGGATGGGAACGCCCGGTTCGCCCACTGGGCAACACAGGACTGGTCTGGCTTCCAGCAATTTGCTTTCGACGTGTTCAACGCTCAGGACGGAACGGTGAAGATCGTTGTGCACATATGGGACGTTCCCGGCAAGGGGGCCTACGCAAAACGGTTCCAGACGCCGCTGAGCATCAGGGAGGGACCCAACACGATCCAGTTGGAACTGACCGAACTGAAGGTCAATGACAAAAGCAGAAATATTGACATCAGCAAGATTCAGCAAGTCGTATTCCAGGTCACCGGTCTGGCCGAGGAAACAGTTCTTCATTTCGACAATTTTCGCTTGACCGGTCGGTTTACGGACCTGCCTTCAAAACTTTTCTTTGCGTGGAACCGTTATCCTGGACTCTTCTTCTACTATCGTGAGCGGCCCGCGCACACCATTGAAATGACGGTCACCTATGACCGCGTGACCGACCCGGCGGCGCTGAAGCTCAGCTTCCCGCAGCCCAAGGGTCGCGTTAGCACGATCTTCAAGGAACTTGCCCGGAACGAGGGGAAGGACTTCGGGAATTACGAGGGACTGTCGCTTTGGGTCAAGGGCGACGGTTCCGCCGGTCATGGAATGGTCGTGCTGGGAATGGAATCGGGGCCGACCGCATCGTTCCCGCTGACCGATACGAAGTGGCATCGTGTCGATATTCCCTGGGATGTTTTCGATCGCCGGGTGAATACAAGTTCGATTTCGATTCTGGCATTTGGATTAAAGAGCGGTTCACCGCGACCGGCTCACTACCTCATCGACCGGCCGCAGTTCGTGCCGAAATTCGCCGACCTGGGTGACGAAGCCGAACTGGCCGAGCAGGCCAACAGTGCTCGGCCGAAGCTCGAAGCGAAGACACCGGAACCCGCGAGTCTCGCGTCTCGTGGCAACACGCTCGTGAACGCCCGCAAACTGCTCAAAAGCAAGAAGCCAATTAATATCCTCTGTTGGGGCGACTCGGTCACTGGTGGAGCACAGCTCTGGACCGTCGGCGACGAGGAAGCTCAGGCCAGGGCGCGTTATCGCGGCCAACTTCAACAGCATCTCATCAAGCACTACGGCTATGAAGACATACATGTCATGGGGGTAACGCACGGCGGCTACCAGGCCCGCCAGGCTGTGAGGAACCTTCAGAAGGAAGTACTGGATAATAAGCCCGACGTAGTGGTGCTTGCATTCGGCGCGGGTGATGCCCTTTACAGCGATCCGGAGACGTTCAAGGATTGCTACCCGAAGATGGTTGAGCGAATCCGTGCCGCTGGAATCGAGATCATACTGTTCGTTCCTACGCCGGTTCAGTTCCGCGTAGCCACGAGTGATCAGATAGCCCGGTTCGTCAGGGAGTACGGCAAGCGGCAGAACCTGGCGACCGCAGACATCAACGCCGGATTGATGGCACAGGGAGAGGCTTGTCTTGCTCGATGGATATGTGACCGTGCCCATCCGAATCAGCGGGCGCATGAGTACATGGGGAGGATTCTGTTCGAACTGTTCAAGTAACCAGATTCAAAGGCTATGCGAGCTACCGGAGCGGTACGACGAGCGGCACGTTCGGTTACAGTCCCACTTGACGTCGGTCTGGCTTACAGAGAGGAGTACGTATGAATATAAATAGGCAAACTCACGCGGTAATCACATCAATACTCATCATTCTGGCCTATTCCACAACAAGGGTGGGCGCCGCCGGGATCGAGCTTCCCGAGAAGTCCGGCCTGGCAGCCGCGTACCCTGGCGACGTGGGTATTAA
>CBDVBU010000064.1:0-12319 GCA_965372295.1 uncultured Phycisphaerae bacterium | reverse complement strand
ATTTAACAAACTGCTCCTTGTCCTCAAGGAAAAGCCCGATGTCAATATTCGTATTGCCAATATCTACTGCTATTATATTCATGATTCTTAACTCGCGGATAGTAGTTTGTTGATCGTTTCTTATGTTTTCTATCCTATTATTTTGCTGATGTCAATCTTCAAGAATAATGTACCTGGATAGAAAAAATATAGAATCCGGTAGACAAATTGCCCTGTTTGGTCACTATGTTTGTAGAGTATCGCAAAACTTGAGGGTCCCGAGTTGACAACGCCGAGTGATAAAATGCTTGTTCGGGCTGTACTTGCCGGCGACAAAGCAGCCTATGAGAAATTGTACGACGACTACGCGCCGCTGATTCGTGCAGTCTGTTACGATACGACCGGCAATCTTGCCGATGCTCAGGACCTTGCACAGGATGTATTTATGCGAGCGTATATGAATTTAGACCAATTGCGCGATCCGGATCGTTTTGGGAAGTGGCTTGTTGGAATCGCCCGGCTGCGTTGTCATGAATGGCTACGCCGGAATTTGCAACTGCGAGACAAGCGTGTTGAGCTTAGTGAGGCACAAATTGCTGTGCCGGATCCGCCGGATGATAGTCGGATAGAGCTGCTTCGAAAAATGATTGCAGCGCTTCCGAATAAAGAACGCTTAGCTTTGCACACGTTTTATCTACAGGGCAGGTCGGCCGACAACGCTTGCAGGATAATGGGTCTGTCAAGGTCGGGATTCTACCGGGTCCTCGGAAGGGCAAGAAAACGCCTGGAAAAGTTAATGCTCGAAGAACAGGAGAATATTCGATGAAAACGCCGTTGGATAACGATTTGAATAAAGTGTACGAGTCGTTTAACCAAAATCACAACCATCTTCGCCAAAAGCTGATGGCTTCATTGCCCCATTGCATCAAACAGCACAAACGGACAGGACGAATCAGCCATTTATTGGCATTTACTGGAGGTATTATTATGAAAAACAGAATAACAAAGTTAGCCGCCGCAGCGGCGATAATCATAGTTGTAATAGTAAGTATCAACTATCTCGGCGGCTCACCTGACGGTGCAAGTGTCGCTTGGGGTGAGGTTTTGGAGAATATCGAGAAGGCTAAAACCTTAACTTGGAAATTAACCGCTACTAAGGAAGGAACTTCGACGATTTATCGATATATGGTACTTGAACCATATTCTATGCGAGTTGAATGGCCAGATGGAAAGGTCGAGATATCAGACCACCGAGAGGAGATGGCTCTAATGTTAGACCCGGCAAATAAGACTGCTACAGTACGCCACGCCAGACGGAAAACACTGAATTACTACAACTATTTTCTACACTTCAAAGATGGCCCTGGTTTGCCTGTTAAGGAAATAAGCAGTCGGGAAATTAATGGTAAACGGGCAATTGGGTTTCGTTTGGAGGTGCCGAAAGGTCCCAATGGATACTATGGAGTTTCGGAAAACAATGAACCTGTCATAGACTTTGACACTATTATGTGGGTTGATCCTGAGACGCTACTGCCTGTGCTTAAGGAAGTCACTATGGTTGGTGCTGACGGACGTACCATGCATGTGATTACCGACGAAATTGTTCTCGATGCGGAATTGGACGAATCTTTGTTCAGCCTTGAGGCGCCCGCCGGATACGAACTACAACATGATAGCGAAATGTATGACCGGATGAAATCAGGCTCGGATATGAGCCGAATTCTAAAAGCTTGCGCGATTTATGATAATCAACAGGGTCAATGGCCAGACAGCTTACAGGAGTTGGACTTGCCCAGCATCGATGATAGCAGCTACATTTATTTGAAACCATCTGCCCAGCAGCAGAGAGGCCGCAGAATTGTTCTGCATGATGCATATGACGTGTGGGAAGGTGGGATTAATGTTGGTTTTACAGATTATCGTGTTGAGTTCATTGAAGAAGAGGCAGAGTTCCGACAACTGTTAGAACGGAGGTAGCCCCAAAAATAGGGCAATAGCAAAGCTAATAGAAGGCCGGGCTGGTTTGGCTCGGCCTTTTTCGTGTCTCTTGAGCCAGGAACCTGCTAAGATCATGGAGAATCCGATTTTCTTTATACCCAAACAGCCGAGCGAATCGTTATATAAGGTAGTGAACGTTCATTGCTCATCGGTGAGGTTTTCTTGATGATAGACAGGTTGCTTGTGACCAAATGTAAACAAGGGAGCAGGGATGCTCTGCTCCGGATCTATGAAAAGTACAGAGATAGTCTGATGATCCTGGCTATTGCCCTCTCGCATGATGTGAGTCTTGCAGAAGATGCCGTTCATGATGTTTTCGTTGCTTTTGCTCAGAATATTGCGAGCTTTAAGCTTACCGGCAGTCTGAAAGCTTACCTGGCAAGATGCGTTGCCAATCGGGTCCGTGATCTGATGCGGACAAATCGAAGCCGGGCCAAAGCTTTCCGTCCGGAGCAGGCATGTTCTGTGGAACAGGACTTGAACGAGCCGAGTTTGCTCGTAGCCTGCAACGAAGAGTTGCGGCTGTTAAGCTCGGCGTTGGCTGAGCTGCCGCACGAGCAAAGAGAAGTGATTGCGTTGCATATACACGGCCAAATGCGATTTAGGATTATTGCTAAATCCCTCGGCATCTCTGTCAATACAGTTAAGGGTCGATACAGGTATGGAATTCGCAAATTGCGGTCGATCTTAAATGGTGAGATATAAAAATGAGCTCAGCAGAAAAGATAAAAAAATTGTTTGCTAAATCAGAAGTCACGGTCAACTCGAAAGTCGATGACAGGATTGTCAGTGATGCTTTGACAGTGTTCAACGAGTCTGAAAAGACAAAATCGTTTTCGGCTGAGCCTAACTTATGGAGAATGATTATGAAAAGTAGAATAACAAAACTCGCAGCTGCCGTGGTGATAATTGTAGCGGTAGTGATAGCTTTTAATCATTTCGGCAGTTCCATCGACGCAACCAGCGTCGCGTGGGGGGATGTGCTCGAAAACATTGAGGCATCGCGAACCGTGATGTACATTTTTGAGATTGAAAGTGGCGGCATCAAGGAGGTGTTCAAAACCAGAATTAAGGAGCCGTACCTCTGTCGGTCGGATGTAATAGAGAGTCCCTATAAATATAAGGTGTCTATACGTAACGCAGAGAGCAACAAGCGTTGGATTTTATTTCCTAATACCAAAATGGCAGTGATGAACAATGATGAAGGTTCCCCGGGTGATGAAATCCATGCGTATGAAGGACTAAAAAGAGATTTTCGAGATGGCACTGAGAAAGACCTCGGCCGGGTTAAGTTAAACGGTCGGGATACTGTTTGCTTTGAAATTTCCAAAGATGACAATAAAATCACTGTCTGGGCGGACCTGGATACCGCTCTTCCAATACAAATCGAGGAAATATCAGACGAAAATGGGGACAGAAGGAGGGTATTGAGGAGTGACATTAAGTTTGACGTGGAGATGGATGACCAACTCTTTGTGCCTCCGGTAGACTACTGTCTTTTGGACTTTGAAACCCAGCAATTACAAACACCGTTCGATCTGACTGAAGAACATCTGATTGAAGGATTGGCTGTGTATCCGAAGTATCTGGATGGGAAGTTCTGTACCCGGTACATAGGCGGAAGACCTTTGACGGAAGAAGTAAGAAAGAAATGTAAAGCAGAGGCGGAGAAGATCAAAGGTTGGTCAGACATAGAAGCTCATAAGAGCACCTTGGGTTGTGCATTTATTGAACAATTGCCTGAAGGTAGTAACTACCAATATGTCGGTGAGGATGTCAAGCTCGGTGACGCAAATACACCTGTGTGTTGGTGGAAACCACAAGGCTCAAAGACTTACCGGGTAGTTTATGGTGATTTGAGCATACGAGACGTCGAGCCGAGTGATTTACCTGAGGTTCCATGGTTAAAAAATGAGTAGACGAGATTGCCGAGGAGCCGATTTTATAAGGATCGGCTCTTTTCTCATTTAAGATTTGTCCTTAAGCTCTTTAACTTTCTTCCACAGGAATTCGCTCAACTCTTTCGTCCCGGAGCCGGTAACCGCCGAGATTGGGTGGACCGGCTGCTGTAGCTTTTCTGCCAATTCTTTTACGATTTTTCCGTCCGGGTCGAGGTCGATTTTGTTGGCGACGATGATTTCTTGTTTCTGCGCTAAGGTCTTGCTGTAGTTCTCCAATTCACTGCGGATGGCTTTATAATTTTCCACGGGGTCGGAACCATCGGTCGGCATTATGTCAAGTATATGAACGAGCAGCGTTGTTCTCTCTATGTGCTTGAGGAATTCGTGGCCGAGGCCGGCTCCGGCATGTGCTCCTTCGATCAGGCCGGGAATGTCGGCCATCACGAACCGGCGATAATCGCTCAGCTCGACGATGCCCAGCACGGGTTCAATTGTGGTGAAGGGGTAGTCGGCGATTTTCGGTCTGGCGGCTGAGCAGCGGGAGACCAGCGTGCTCTTGCCGGCGTTCGGCATGCCGACTAAGCCTACATCGGCGATGAGTTTTAATTCGAGCCTGATATTTCTTTCCTGACCCTTTTTGCCCGGCACGGCATTTCTTGGGGTCTGATTGGTGGATGTTGCAAAGAACTTGTTGCCTTTTCCGCCTTTGCCGCTCCTGCAAACACAAACCTTAAGTCCTGCCTCGTTCATATCTTTGAGTAGCAAATCCAGGTCGGTGTCGTAAATTAGTGTACCGGGCGGGACCTTGATGATCAGGTCGTCGCCATTTGCTCCGTGCTTGTTGTTTCCCGAGCCCGGCTGTCCGTTTCGGGCCTGCCAGTGGTGTTTGCCTGCGAAATCCAGCAGGGTGTCGATGTTTTGGACGGCCTCGAAATATACGTTGCCTCCGCGCCCACCGTCGCCGCCGTCAGGGCCGCCTTTGGGAATAAATCTTTCTCGCCGAAAGCTGACACAGCCGTGACCGCCGTTTCCTGCCTTGATCCAGATTTGTGCCCGGTCTATAAACATACTCTCGTATCTCAATATAAAAAAAGGATGGCAATTACCATCCTTTTCTACTCGACTACTTTAAGTTATTTCTCAGACGACGTGGATTTTTCGGCCCTGGAATTGCACCTTTCCATCCGCGGTGGCGAACAGCGTATAGTCCCTGCCCATGCCGACGTTGTTGCCGGGAAAGAATTTCGTCCCGCACTGTCGTACTATAATCGCGCCGGCTTTTGCCACCTGGCCGCCGTACAGTTTCACACCCCTATACTGCGGATTACTGTCTCTGCCATTTCTCGAAGAGCCTTGTCCTTTTTTATGTGCCATAATAAGTTACCTCTAATCAATGCAACCTTAAACTCATCAAATTCTCGAAAACGCCATTCTAACGGCCTTTACCAAGGCTGTCCAGAGAAATATCTACAATTTTCGGCCTAAATTTTAGCGGGTAAGCTCCAGTTTCAGGTCGTCGAACCATGCCTTGCCCGTCGACAGACCCCAGCCGCCAAACAGGCAGTTGATCTGCACCGTCGCGTTTTCGCCCGAATCGAACTCAAGCTCGACTTTCGTCCAGTCTGTGGTTCCTGTAACAGCCGGCGTGTGTAAGGGCTGAATATTGTGCAGATTCAATAATGCTCCGTTCCCGGAACCGGCGGCGAGATTTTCCGTCTTGATCCAGGCGGATAATCTGTATTGCGAGTGCGGCTTGACGGTTACTGTGGTCAGCCAGCCCGCATCGGCGCCGCGTTCGGAGGTAATCAAAACGCATAGTTTGCCCGAGCGGCCTTCCCGGACGTGAGCGAATTCAGCTTGTCCGCCGTATGTTTGCATCTCCCATCCGGCGGGCTTGCTGCCGATTTGCTGCTCGAACGAAGAGTTCCGTATCATTCCCGGTGGCGTTAGTGGCTGAGCGGCAGGGGGGGTGCGCGCCAGCCAGATCGCCATTTCGCCGGCGCCGCGGTGCGCCCATGCATAGTAGGGGATCGCCATGAAATCCTGCTCCTTCTTCAACAGGGATTTTTCATCTTTACCGAAACTTACCGCCAGCGCTTTGCCGCGAATTACAGTCAGGCCTTTGAGCAAATCCTTGCGGTATTCGCTCGTTAGCTTTGTATCATCCGCCAGGACGCAGTTGAGGACATGACCATTATTATCCGGCCATTCGGCGCAGTACACAATCGGGCCGCGTTCGATCGCGGACTTGCCCACGTTTTCGGCGACTTTATCATGGGACAGCACTCGCCGTACCGGCATAGGAAGATTCAACTCGATTGTATCACCCTTGCGCCACGTGCGGTCAATACGTGCAAAGCCTTTCTCCATGTCCGCCGAGACTTTCTCGCCGTTGACTTTTAGGCTGACTTTTGCATTGCTGTGGTTCATATAGCGATATAAATCACCCGGCACCGGTTGATTCCGCGCCCAGCCCGGAATGCGAACGCAAATCACAAATTCCCCGGCAGCCTCCGGATCAACGGTCATTTTGATCCGGCCGTTCCAGGGGTACTGCGTTTGTTGCTTTATTCGCACGGTGTGGTCCTGCATCCTGATCTCCGCCGAGCCGGCGGCAAACAGGTTAACGTATAAAACGGGGCCATCCTGGGCGTACATATATCCGGGAACGGAGGCGATGAAACGTGTCATGTTGCCGGGACAGCAGGCGCAGCCGAACCATGGGCTGCGCTTGTGCTGGCCGTGCGATTCGAGCGGATTTGGATAGAAGAAACCGTCGCCGGTCAGAGAGACTCCTGAGATTAGCCCGTTATAGAGCGTCCGCTCCAGAACGTCGATGTATTTTGCGTCGCCGTGAAACAGGAACATCCGATGATTCCACATGACATTGCCGATTGCCGCGCAGGTTTCGCAGTAGGCGGTTGCGTTAGGCAACTCATAATTTTTGCCGAACGCTTCGCCCGAGCTGGTGGCGCCGATGCCGCCGGTCAGATACAGTTTTTTTGTGACGACGTTTTCCCAGATTCGGTCGATTGCCTCAAGGTACCGCCGGTCGCCGGTGAGCGCCGCGACGTCCGCCATGCCGCAGTACATATAAGAAGCCCGGACAGCGTGACCCACGGCTTCACTTTGCTCGATCACCTTTTCGTGTGACTGGTTGTATGGGCTTTGCCCTGGCCCGCGCGTTTCGAGAAAGAACCTGGCCAATTTTAAGTATTTCTCATTTCCAGTCGCCCGGTAGAGTCTGGCCAAACCCATCTCGATAATCTGGTGGCCCGGTGCAGTTTCATTCCTACCTGGCCCGAATACCTGATCCAGAAAATCGGCATTCTTAACAGCGACATTCAGCAGCGTTCGTTTGCCCGTGGCCCGGTAGTGTGCAACTGCCGCCTCGTAAAGATGGCCCATGTTGTATAGTTCATGACTGCCTCCGAGTTTCGACCAGCGCTGCTCGCCGAACCAGTTGAGAAGTTTCCTGTGATTGTTTGTCCGGCAGGTGAACAAGTAGCCGTCGGGTTCCTGTGCTGCGGCGATCTTGACAATCAGATCATCCAGGTACTTCTCAAGCTTCGGATCGGGATGCACGCTCAGCGAATACGAGGCGCCTTCGAGAATCTTGTACGGATCCGTATCATCGAAGGGAAAATCGCCGCGATGTTCGCCTTCCATCAGGCCGCCGGCGATGGCAAAATTGTCGATCCGCCCGGTCTGCTCGCACTGGCTGAAAGCAAACGGAATCGAAACCTTCCGGTTTGCCTCCAGGCGGTGCGACCAAAATTCATCGGCAATCCGAACAGCCGTAAAGGGTACGGGCTGCACCGGATAATCCTTCTTTGCATGCCCGGTTGCGGCATCCGACTCTCCGGGACTAATTGCCAAAAACATCCCAAGTACGATAGCTGTAAGCCTAATTACAAATCTTGTGTTCACACTCAATCCTTTCTCTTTCGGTTTTCTGTGCTGCTCAGACTAAATATACCACTCATTCAAATGTGTCGCCAAGCCTTTATTTGGTTGAAGAATCAGTTGGGTTGATGCACTGATACTCAACAAACTTATCCTGCAAGGCTCTCGCTATAGTACTCGCTGATATCCAGGATAATCCGGGGCATTACATAACAAGGGTTGAATGGATTTCCACTCGGATATAACGTGTGGAAAGGAGGCTACTGCAGTGTACTTAGAATATCGCCGGACAGCAAAATTATCATAAAAATGTTGTCGTTTAAGAAGATTTTTAACATTTTTTTCAATATTCTGCTAACGAGCTCCGGCATTGACTCCGGCTTTCATATTCAGTGTCTTTTGTGCCCCTGAGCAGATGCCTCGGAGGATTAAAAAAGTGCATTCTTAATAGTGAAAACGCCGTTTATGAGTTCGGTTACACGAGCCGTATTATTACCTTGATCGCCTTAAAAGCCTGGCAATAATGCATGTTGTCCTGCACTCGATTAGTTGTCGCCGTTCCATTCACGATCTCTCCGGCGTAAACCGGATATTTGTAAGCGGCCTTAAAACTCATTATTAGTATTGAGAGTGAATTTTTTGTTATGTCAGGCCAGCCGTTTTCTCTGCTATCATCTCTTTCCTGAAAACTTCAAAGCATGAACATGATCCTTGATAACTGACCTGATATAGCTGTTTTAAAACTGTGCAGAACACAATATAACGCCTGTTTTCGTGACAAATTCCTTATCTATCCGTCCTATAAAAGGCAGAAGATTTTCGAATAATTTTGCCGATGGACTATATGATTGAGTAATGAATCACATAGTGTGATGCTGAGGCAGATAACCACGACGTAGTATACAAATCCGAGATAGTAATCACTACTTTTTAGCAAGGAAGAGAGAAATGGAGACCATAGCAAAGATAATGAAAAAGCGTTATTTTAGAAGGGGGATCATCTATTTTCTGACGTGCAATCTGATTTTAAATACGTGGTTGCCGGCCGTGCTGGCTGAAGTTGTACTTCAATCAGGTGGGGTCATAGAGGGGGATATAACTGTAACTTCTCTCGCTGGGGGTACCCAGAACATGACGGCAAGCGACGGGGCGATCGGCCATTTCGATAATTTCGATATCGCAGTCGGCGATACTGTCTATTGCGTCCAGCCAAGTACTAACGCCAATGCTCTGTTCAGAATATTTTCGGGAGATGGTACACAGATTTACGGCCGTTTCGAGGCCAACGGCAATATCTTCCTGGTCGATCCTGCTGGCATCCTTTTCGGTGCGGGTTCCCAGATCAATGTGAACCAATTGGTCGCTTCCAGCCTTGATATATTAAACCAGGATTTTCTGGACGGCAACTACGAATTTGTTGCTGGCAGCGCAGATGCCGGAGCAGTAGTTAACAAAGGTACAATATTAGCTAATGAAGGCGTGGCGCTTATCGGCAGGAAAATTCTCAATACCGGGACTATAAAGACAGGTGAAGGTGGATTTGTCGTAATGGCCGCCGGAGACAGAGTGCTCCTTGGCGAACCCGGTAGCAACATTGTCGTTGAGATGGACTCGGTTACATTACCAGGCGATGGAAATGGTGATGTAATAAACGATGGCGATATAGAGTCTCTATCGGGGACGGTAGTCCTTGCTGCCGGTGATATTTTTTCGTCCGCGCTGGGGCTTCCAAAGGTCTCAAGTGGTATTGGCAAAATAGAACAAAACGGTAGTATCCGTGTCGACGGTACCAGTGGTGATGGTGGCGGCGTTAGCCTGACGGCAGCCGATGAAGTTGTTCTTGCTGCAGGTAGTTTGACGACCGCTAATGCAGGGACCGCAGGTGATAGCGGCCTGATTATCGTCCATTCCAGGGGCCGGACAACCGTTCAGGCGGGCGCACGAATCGAAGCTAAAGGTGGTCATGTGCCGCATAACATTGTTGATGAATTCGATGATGTCGTGGAGACCAGCATTGAGATAAGCGGTAACTATGTAAATTTCGCCGGCGATGTCGATGCTTCCGCATCGTACGGCAAAAGAGGCAAGGTTATCATCGACGCTTTGAATATGACCATTGCGGATGGTTCTATGCCCGATGCTCCTCCTGATAATACAGTCTATGAGGAGTGGATTGAGCAGCAGTCGTATGCGTCAACGGATGTTCAACTGGTTGCCCATGCAAAAACGGGAGGAAATATTATCGCAGAACCCATAAGCGATGGCGTAATCGAAGGAGGAAGCGGCGATATTGTGCTTCGTACGAAGTATGACACTGGCGGAATTACATTTATGCCGGGAACTAACGGAGACCGAACTGCAATCCACACCACCGAAGGCGGAAATGTCTATATGCTGGCTGGCGAAGGCGGAATTGCAATCGGCGATATTATTTCGTTTGTGCCGCAACACGCTCCGGAGGAATGGATTGTCGAGCCGGGTAAAATCAGACTCCTTACGACAAATTACGGCGATATCACAACCGGACAATTGTCGGTGGACGGCGGCAGCTACGATGAAATCTCCGTGATTGCTTCCGGCGATCTCACGATTAATGGTGACGTTACAACATATGCTCATCAGGTAGATGAAGATTTGGAGGTTGGCCAGGCTATAACATGCCTTGTATCCAAGCACGGCGACGTAGAAATTAATGGTGTTGTAACAGTCGAAGCTCACGCTAAATATTCCACTACGGCTGATATTCATATTGATGCAGGTCGGGATGTTAGAATAGATCTTGGCGGAGGCCAGATGCGGGCGACCGCGTTAACCTCAGCAGAAGGTTCGGCCAATGCCTCTGTGTTAATACATGCCGGAAAGGAAACGGAACCTTCTGAAAAAGGTAATATTACCATCACGAATCCGAAGAGTACAGATAAGGCTATTTATCTTCATGCTCAAACTCAGGGCTCTAAAACGCAAATATACTCGGATGGTAAAGCTCCTGCGGATATAGAAATTACGGATGGTGAAGCTCATGCAAAATTAGAGTTGGACGAGAAACATACCGGCGATTGTCCCGAATGTCCGACGCCGCCGGGCCTGGATCCTCCACTACCGCCGATAACCGTGGACGATACGACCACCACCCACATGGGTGATTTCATTACGGAGAACGTGCTCGACAACGACACTCTTCCTCAAGGTGGTGACCTCACAGCCCATGTGATCGCCGAACCCGAGCATGGAGTGCTGGTGGATTTTGACCCGGATACCGGCGAATACACTTACCAGCCGGATGAAGGATTTGTTGGCGAGGACACCTTCACGTATATCGCCACCGACGGCGAACTCTTTTCCGAAACGGCTACCGTGACAATAACTGTTACCAACACGCTGCCGAACCTCGGCGACGATACGGCGACAACCCATATGGGCGACCCCGTCATGGGCATTGATGTTATGGCTAACGACGCTGATCCTGATAGTGATGCGTTTACAGTCGACTCCTTCGTGTATGAAGGTGAAGGTGCCCTGATCCAGAATGACGATGGAACATTTACTTATACACCGCCGGAAGGTTTTGTCGGAGAAGACAGCTTTTCCTATACGACCAGCGATGGTCAGGATGGCGTGTCCTCTGAACCAGCCACGGCTGTTATTACCGTAACGAACGCACTGCCCACTTTGGGTGACGACGCCGCGACGACCCATATGGGCGACCCGGTCAGTGGTATTGACGTGTTGGCCAACGATGCCGATCCTGATGGTGATGCGTTTGCGGTTGATTCCTTCCTATACGAAGGCAGTGGCACGCTAATACAGAATGACGATGGAACATTTACATATACACCGCTTGAGGGCTTTGTCGGAGAAGACAGCTTTGCCTACACGACCAGCGACAGTCAGATCGGTGTATCTTCTGAATCAGCCACGGTTACGATTATGGTGATAAACGCGCTTCCCACCCTGGCCGACGATATGGCGACGACAGAGCAGAATATCACTGTCACTATCGATGTGTTGGCTAACGATTTCGATCCGGATGGCGATCCGCTTTCCGTGGACGGCTTCACTTACGAAGGCGGCGGGATCCTGGTATTGAACGATGACGGCACGTTCAGCTTCACGCCGGAACAGGGCTTTGCCGGACAGGACAGCTTTACGTATTCGGCGGCGGACCCCGAAGCCGGAGCCGAACTTGCTCTGGCCAATGTGATAATTACAGTCAATTCTACACCTGTTGTTGCTGTGCCGTTTATTGCTCCGACACCGGGTCTTGAGAGAATCGAATTCGATGTTTCGGGTTGCCCGGCACTGGTAAAGTGGGCGGCTGCGGAACTCGGAATTGATGAAAGAGTGATGCAGATCTGGACGGTAAATACATTAGCTTCTTCCCAGGATATACAGCCGTGCGATGCATGCGAAAAACTTAAAAACGTAGCTGCGATTTTACGGGATGACGGAGGGACTCGTATTGCCGCTCTTGCCCAGGTCGTCGATGAGTTAGCCTCGAATACTGCACCGCCGACACCCGAAGAGATGGCATCGGT
>CBDVBU010000063.1:0-12347 GCA_965372295.1 uncultured Phycisphaerae bacterium | reverse complement strand
GCCCGGAAGTGTTCAGGTAGAGCCGGCAGAAATTATCCTTCCAATAGAACTGCACTACTACTTTGTCTTTATCCTTACCTGAGTCGGGACGGGACCCTGTCACGCCGGCAATACGATCGACAATAGCATCTTTTACCTTCAAACCGGCGTACATGGAATTTTTCACATGTTCGGTATTTATCCTGCCGACGACGCTGAGGTATTCGGCCGGAGATATTATGTCCTCCCAGGGCAAATCTTTGACATTGCGGTAAAGCTCATCGGGCGAATAGCACTTGAACTGCTTCAGTAAGGACAGGACATTATACGCCGTGCGCAAATGCAGATTGAGCCGCATCGCGTCATACGAATCGCCCTGAAGCTCAAGGCCTGTTTTGTGATAGTCGCCGCCCTGATAGCCTAAAGCTTCGACCTCTTGCCGGACATAATCAACCAGCCCCGCCGAGCAGGTGATAAGAATTGTGCTTTTCTTTTTCGGGTTCACTCGTACTACTCTTTAGATTCGTTTGTTATGACAACATATTGACAATTATATTTTGTGATTGTAACATTGTTTCGGTAAATCTAAAAAGAAGAAAGGTGCAAAGATGATATTTCTTATCGGGGAGTATTTTATCGCTTCCCATTTTGTCCAATTCGGGAGCCATGAAAAAGCAAGGTGAATTATGATGCGAGTTAAGAAGAAACAAATGTTTCAGAGCATACTGTTAACATCGGCGATAATTGCCTGTCTGCTGCTTGCAGGATGCAAAAAAGATGAACCGGTCGACCACTCAATTCAGGGATATGCCTATGCCAATCAAGGCCAATACGACCGTGCGATTTCGGAATTTACCAAGGCCATCGATACAGATCCAATGTCAACTGAGGCTTACTACAACCGCGGGCTTGCCTATTACCACAAAGGCGAATATGACCGGGCTATCGAAGACTGCAACAAGGCCCTTGAGATAAACGCAGGATATGCCGATGCCTATAATAACCGAGGGAATGCCTATGCTAATAAAGGCGAATATGACCGGGCCATCGCTGACTTCGGCAAGGCTCTTGAGATTAATCCGGCGTTTGCCGAAGCTCACTACAATTGTGGGGTTACCTATGACCATAAGAGCGAATACGATCCGGCGATTTCAGAGTTCAGCAAAGCGATCGAGATAAATCAAACCTATACCGATGCCTATTGTAATCGGGGGCTTGCATACGGCAAGAAAGGACAGTTCGACCAGGCTCTTGCGGACTTCGACAAGACCATCAAGCTGAACTCGCAATCGGCCGAAGCTTATAATAATCGTGCGGTTGTTTACTACAGCATGAAAGAATATGACAAAGCCTGGGATGACGTTTATAAAGCACAAAGTATGGGATTCCAGGTTTATCCGGGTTTTCTCGCTAAGCTTCGTCAGGATTCCAAAAGAGAAAAATGAATTAATGTAAAAATATCTTCGTCAGAATGTATCAATGATTTTTTTGTTCACCTCAAAACTGTTGAAAGTCTTGCGAGGGCGCAAAAAAGGAAATTTATTTTATGGCAAGCAGACGAAGGCAACTTAAGGAACAAATAACCAAAACTCAAGATCCTGTAATACGGATGCAACTTCAGGAGCTTTTGAACAAAAAGGGACAACCACACAACAAAGGAATCAAGAAAGTCGAAGAAGTTTTAGATTCTGTATCACGCCGGGTTATTGATAAGTTACCGGCTTCCGCACTACGCGTATTAATGCTCGTATTGATAACAATTATCCTGTTCATTATATTCATGGTTTTAGAGTGCAGAGTATAAACCGGCCTGCTTCCCCCACGAATCCACAAACAAATCATCCATCGCCACCCTGAATACAATCGAAGCCCATATCGACTTAATCGATATAGGCCCCGAACTAATCAAATACTGCTGTCATTTCCGAAAGAGCGGTTTTAATATTCAGCAGCTTCTCTCGGCCTGTACAGCCGGATGTCGTCAATGAATATCTTGCCCGAACCACCTGGGATTGTCATGTTGCCCTTGTTACCCAGGCCAATCGCAATCCTGTCAACATTGGTCAGGACTATGCCCTGATCGGCAAAAGCCTGAAGCGGAATAACCCACTCGGTCCAGGTGTCTATCGTTGCTGCGGCCGGATCGTCATGGACCGCCACAGCAGGCGTGCCGGCGCTGTTGGAAACCGCTATGTACAGCGGTTCGGCAGCGTTGCTTGTGATGCCGATATCCTGGTTCGCCCATTGTGGACCAACCGTGCCGGAAGTCGTGACGTTGGAGAATTTAGCCTCGCACGTGGCTGTTGCGTTGTGAGCAGTCACCGCTAACCCGATATAGGCATTCGAGCCTATCTGGAAGGGTACCGGCTGGCCCTGCATCTGCCACGTGGAGCCGTTGTCTGAACTGTACGCCGTAAAGTTGCCCGCCAGGTCACGCTCGATCTTCACCCAGTACGGAGCAGTGATTCCGCCCGTTGTCGTATCGGCGCTGGCTCCACCTGTCTCGAAACGGCGCTGGAAGGAAATACCCGAAGCAGGTGTCACGACCATCATCGCATGCGTCGAATCCGATTCGAGCGTCTCACGAATCATCACGCCCGCCTTGGCCCAGACATCCGTATTGCTAACGCTCTCGACCTTAGCTATGATCGAGCCGGGACCGGTAAGCATCTTATAAGCGTAGTGGAACTCGTCAGAGTTGTTCCAGATATCGACACCGGAGCCTGTCATCGTGTAGGTGCCTGCCAGGCCCTCAACAAAGCTACCGACGGACGCCGGGTAGCCTCTGAACCACAGCGACAATTCCGCCACATCTTGCTGGGTCCAGTCACGTGGATTCGTCAAGGTCATCTCTGTTTCCGAATACTTGGCGTAACCCTGCTTGTTATTGTCATAGTAGAGTGGCAATGATCGGCCTCCACTATGAACAATTGTTTCCTCCATATATGAGCCGGTGGTTTCGTCGCCTACCGCTGCACCTGTGCCGTTGCCGGCAAAATAAGGATCGGTTCCCGGAGCGCCATAGCCAAGCCCGTCGTGCCATGAGTACCATATCTGGTTCTCGCCGGCATCGTAGGATTCAAAATCGTCCACGAGAATGAAATCGGCCACCGTAAAGCTCCAAACCCTGCCTCTGTTTATCGTGCCGTCGTTATTAAACTCATCGATTCGCCAATAGTACGGCCCGCCGCTCCATTCAACGCCTTCGGGGGGAGTGTAATTAGTACCAGCCTGGCGCCCTCGATATATTTCCGGCGTCGAGGTATCAGCGTTATCGACGGCATCCGCATCGGTGCCGAAATACACATCATGCTGCGAAGCCTTTTCTCCCGCCGACCAGCTCAGTGGTAATGCCTCGCGGATATCCGGTGTCTTGCCGTCCGCCGGCTTTGCATTCCAGGCCAGCAGCGGATCACCCCTCATCGTCATGACAATCTCATCGGCCGACAATGTATAATCGTAGATACGAAAATCATCCAGAGAACCGTTAAAGTACCCATCGGCGATGAATTGCGACCTGCCGAGCCAATTACTCGATGTATTGCCGAGATCACTGGGTACGGTAGTCGCGGAACCAGTGCCAATAACCACCCCGTCGAGATAGAGCTCCATGCTCCCGCTTTCTATCACCACGGCCACATGATGCCAGCCCGTTGGGAGAGTCTCAGGCGCGTTAACCTCAGAGTGGCCTTGGCCGCCCGCCTGTATTGCCAGGTGCATCACGCCGGTAGAGCCTATACGGGGACAAAGGAATAAATACGTCGGTGTACCGCTGCCGAAATCGAAAATCCGCTGCCATGCACCGCCGGCATTCGAGAAGTTTACCCATGTTGCAATGGTGGTGCTGTCCATCGAAGCGATGACCGCGCCAATGGGCAGATTCACATAACCGTCTTGTCCCTTGAGCCTCAATGCTCCGCCGTCGTAGCCGTCGATCCATTCGGTGCCTCCGCGGATCTCGCCGTGATTGCCGTGACCGGACCAGTCCACGGCGGTCGCTCCGGCACCTTCGTCGAACTTCCACCAGCCCATCAGATTAGGATCGGTAACGGAAATTAGAGGCATCGTTTTAAAACTCCAGACGTCGCCTTTGTATGTGTTGACACCATCAAGCTCATCGATCCGCCAATAATAAACCTTGCCTAACTCGAGTTCACCGGGAGTATAGGTCGTAAGCCCTCCGGGAACACCTCCGGCGGCATTGCTTACAGTATCGAAATCCTCGCCGAAGTACAAAACATGCATTTTAGCGCCAAATCCCGGCGTCCAGGTAAGAGTCACATTCGTATCTATATACTTCGCATTGTCAGACGGGACAGGATTATAAGCCTTCTTTGGCGGTACGGTAAAACTCCAGACATTGCCCCGCCATGGGCTGTCCGGATGCAGGTCGTTAACCTCGTCGATCCGCCAGTAGTAGGTTGTTCCCGGTACAAGACCGTCCGCAAAGGGATATCCGGGAAAACCGACAACATAATACGGCGAATCCTGGTTACCCCGGAACGCATCTCCGGTCCCGGCGTCCACATCCCCATAATTATCGTCGAAGTAAACATCGTGTGAAACTGCAAAACCTCCCGGCGACCAGCCCAGGCTCGCCCATGTATCCGGAAGGAGACCTCCATCGGCCGGATTCGGATTCCAGGCCTTTAGCCGCCCTAATTTGTAGTTTCTCAGAATATCCGCGGGACTCAAAACACCATCATGAATACGCACGGCGGCAATGGAGCCGATAAAATTGGTTGCAGTATTCGCATTCGCACCGGTTGTGTCAGCCTGAGCGCCAACCCTGATGATACTGCCGCCGTGGGTGTCCAAACCAATCGGGTCCCTGACACTTTCCTGCTCACCGTTTACATAAACACGGGCAGCGGTACCGTCATAGGTATAGGCCAGATACCACCACGTGTTGGCAGATGGAGCAGGCGAGTGGTTGCCCCACCAGCCCATGTCGTGCGTGCCACCACCCCAGTGTGCCATCGAGCCCCATGAATCGTGGCTGCAATAGTTGAAAGACATATTGGAGCCATCCGGGCCGCCACGATGAGCCCAGGAGACCATCGTTTCTTCAAAGGTAGTTACTGATGGATTGTACACCCACACTTCGATTGTCCGCGTACCGGCCCCCTCAATACCGGCCGTCGATGTCGGCCCATCGAACCAGTTGCTGCCGTCGAATGTCACGGTTTTCATCCCGTCAACGTCCTCAACCAGCGGGGAACCATTTACTGTAAAGTCCCCGAGCGAACCGTGGTTGGGCCAGGTTGTTACCCCTTCGCCATACGAAAGATCCTCGGCCCTCAAATCGACCAGCAGATCTTCGGCGACGGTCACATCAGCCTGACCAACGCCGCACATCAAGACCAGCACAAGAATAAATGAAACTGAATAGATGAATTTTTCACACATAATAGTACTCCTTCCTTTACCTAATATAGACCGCGAATTAGAAAATCAAAATCTACAATGAACTATACAAATATCGTCCGCCAAAAGGCCGAAAATCAACAGATCATTATAATATTATTTATAACAGATATACCCCCTTTATGTCAATATATATTGCTATATTATTGGACTATCCGATGCTATATTATTCTTGACAAAACATCTGCCGTGTAATATTGATTCTTATAAAACACAGCACCAAATGAAAGGATTCTTCCAAATACGAACCAGATGCTAATGCTGTCTTGGATTTTATGTTTGCCGGGCGGCTCTATTAATCATACTTGGAGGATTTTTTAGCTATGATTAGACATTATGCCGGGATATCATGCAAAAAAAAGGAAAGCGGGAAGATTTCAATTCTCAAGCTATATTCAATACTTGTTTTTTGCCTAATACTTGCAGTCAACGGCGGAGTTCTTATCGACGCATCTTTTGCACAGGCTAACGGACCTTCCGGGGACAAAGAAGCTATTTGTAAAACCATGGAGATATTTCCTCTTGTAAGCCAGCACGTTCACGGCTCTACAATCGTTGAGCTGCCAAATGGCGACCTGCTGGCAGCCTGGTTTCAAGGTTCCGGCGAAAGATGGGCGGATGACGTCGCGATTATGGGGGCACGGCTTCAAGCCGGCGAAGAAAAGTGGAGCAATATCTTCGTAATGGCAGATGTTCCCGGATTTCCGGATATCAATCCGATTCTCTTTATCGATTCTCAGGACCGGCTTTGGCTGATGTGGTATACTGTAATAGCAAACCAGTGGGAGACTTCGCTGCCCAAATACCGTATCAGCAAAAATTATATGATGCCGGAAGGGCCACCCGAATGGGCATGGCAGGATGTTTTGCATGTCAAGCCCGGCGACCCGGCCGAACGCGGCATTCAGCCCGGCGACCGATTCGTCAAATCGGTTGAAATACAAATCAAGCAATACACAGAATATATTTCTCAGAGCAACAGCGTCACAGAACGAGCATTGCGCAACTTAGCAGACAGATGGAAGACACAACTGCTTGCCAAGGCGCGGGGCGAGAACATGATGCGAAGAGGGCGGCTGGTAGATTCATCGGGCCAATCGACCGAACAGCAGCTTGGTTATCCGTATTTCAGACGCATGGGCTGGCAGACTAAAAACAAAGCTGTGATCGTCGATAAAAACCGAATGATCGTTCCTCTTTACTCCGATGGATTCAGCTTTTCGCTAATGGCCATAACGGATGACAGCGGCAAGACATGGCAATTCAGTGAGCCGCTCGTGGGACCGGGAAATATACAGGCCAGCATCGCGAAGAAAACCGATGGGACATTGGTTGCCTATATGCGCGACAACGGACCTCCGCCCCAGCGTCTTCACATGAGCACGTCCACAGACAAAGGTTTGACCTGGAGCCCGGTGAGGGATTCCGAATTACCCAACCCCGGATCGGGAGCCGATGTCGTTACTATGAGAAACGGTCACTGGGCTTTGGCGTATAACGATACGGAAGACGGCAGGCACAGCCTGGCGATTTCGATTTCAACCGACGAAGGTAAAAGCTGGAAAAATACCCGACATCTTGAGCTGGACACGCGAGGCAGAAATTTAACGACCAGCAGTGCTTATCCTTCTATTATCCAGGGCCGTGGCAATATCCTGCACATGGTTTACAGCTACCATCATAATGACCGAAAGGGCGCCCCGCATAAGACGATTAAATACGCGAGGTTCAATGAAGCGTGGGTCAGACAAGGTGATGCTTCGAAAAGCAAATAATTCATTCTTACAAATAGGCATAGGCCGTATCGAAACAAGTCACATCCGTCGACGATTTATTCGTGCCTAAGCGCCACGATGGGATCCACTTTGGCGGCATGGACCGCTGGATATAAACCGAAGAGAATACCGATAGTCATACTTATCAGAAGCGGCAGGAGAATCCCTTTCAAGGTTATCACAGTGATCATGCCGGAAAAGTACGTGATTAAGAAGGGAATAAGTGTCCCCACACCCAGGCCGATTAAGCCGCCCATGGTCGAGAGAACCACGGTCTCGATAAGAAACTGCACGACAATTTGCCTGCGTTTGGCGCCGATGGCACGCCTGATTCCTATCTCACGCGTACGTTCCGTGACCGAAGCCAGCATAATATTCATAATTCCGATTCCGCCGACTAACAAGCTAATACCGGCGATGGATCCGAGCACGATATTGAATCTTTGCTTCGTCGCCTCGGCCTGCTTGAGCAATGCCAGAGGAACGCTCACGTCATAATCCTTTTTCTTATGAAATTGTTCCAGCATTCTTTCGATACCCGCCGCGACAGCCTCCACTTTCTTCGGATTATCCACCTGGACTATGACCTGGTGCAGTTCCACCATCTCGCGTTCGTCTCCACCCGATGTACGTTTCGTAAAGATGTCGCCGAAATACCGGCGCGCCACCTCGATTGGAATATATGCATCGACGTCCTGGTCGGGAATTTGGATGTTTCCGGCCTGACCGCTTTCGCTTTTGACGATACCGATGACCTCGAACTGGTCGCTGCCGATACGGACCGTCTGGCCGATCGTGCTCTCAACAGCCAGGATTTTACGAGCGCCAAATTCGGTCAGCACCGCAACGGGGGCTTGTTTTCCCTGGTCGGATGTCAGAAGCACTCGCCCGGCAAGAATCTCCCGAGGTACAAGCTCGAACCATTCGGGAGTAGTGCCTACGATCCTCAGTTCCAGCGCTCTCTCACGAAGACGCGAGTCCTTTCGCGTCAGCTTTACCGGCACGGTTTGTTGAATATTGCTGAAACTCGATGCAATCCTGCGATAATCTTCATAAGTCAATCCGTAGATACTCATGCGGGAACGTTGCGTACTCGCAGCTTCTTCCTCCGCGGATTTTCTCGATGAGATGATGATATTGTTGCTGCCGAGCTTGCGAATCTGTTCGAGAGCTTCCTTGCTGGCGCCTTCACCGACAGAGAGCATGGCCACAACACTGCCCACGCCAAAAACGACGCCCAACATGGTCAGAAACGAGCGCAGCTTGTGAAGCAGCAGATTCTCGATCCCAAGCCATATATTTCGTGCGATTTTAGTTTGCCTCATTGGAACCCCCATCGATTCTGTCGATCAGGCCATCCAGCATGTGCAGCCTGAGATGGGCATGTTCTGCGATGGCCGGTTCATGCGTGACGATAATGATCGTTTTACCGGATTCATTCAATTTGATCAGGAGCTCCAAAATCTGTTCCCCTGTTGTCGAATCCAGATTCCCGGTTGGTTCGTCTGCAAAGATGACCTGCGGGTCGTTCGCCAGGGCTCTGGCAATCGCGACTCTCTGCATTTGGCCGCCGGAAAGCTCCGTAGGCCTATGACCGAGTCTATCTGCAAGCCCGACCTGCTCTGCGATCTCCTTCGCTCGTGCTGCACTTTCTCTTGCGTCCCAGCCTAGGTAGTAAAGCGGAAGCTCGATATTTCTTTGAACGGTCAGTTGAGGTATCAGGTTGAAACTCTGGAATATGAAGCCCAGGTACCTGAGCCGAAACTCGCTGAGCGAATCATCGTCGAGCCCGCTGACATCTTTGCCGTCAAGATAATAAGAGCCGGAAGTCAGACGATCGAGGCATCCGAGGATATTCATCATGGTGCTCTTGCCCGAACCGCTCGGCCCCATGATCGCCCAGAAGCTCCCCTTATTGAATTTGACGTTGACCCCGGCGAGTGCTTTGACCTCCTCTGTCCCCATTTGGTAGATCTTGTGTGCATTCACGAGCTTGATAATTTCCTGGTGGTTTTTGGACGGAGCTTGTTTAGCCATTTACTGATTCCTTTCCGCTCCACGAGGTCTCTGGCCGCCTGCCCCCTGCCTCTGGCCTCGTTCCTGCCTTGAGCCCCCACCGCCCTGAAAACGCTGCCGCATCGCATCCCGCTCCTCCTGCGACATGTTCTCGAATTGCTTCTTCATTTTCTCCATTTCTTTCTGGCGATCTTCTGCTGACATATTTTCGAAGCGTTTACGCATTTGGGCCATCTGATCAGATGAGGGAACCTCAGCTTTATCGGATTCCGCGGATTGCCCTTGTGATTTCTTTGCCGGACTCGCTGTATTGCCGTTACCATTAGCTTCTTCAAGTCGCTGATTCACCCTCTGCTGGAAAGTATCGGAGCCATCGGGCAAATCGATACCCGAGACCTTTGAACCGGACTCGATAGTACCGGCTCTAAGTGGAGGTGTCATCAGGACAACTTCCCCTTCTTCGAGGCCGCTGACGACTCTTATCATCTTGTTATCGTCCAGGCCGATTTCGACTGCCCGTTCCGTGTAGGACCCATCCTTGACAACGTAAACCGTCGGCTGCCCTGCAACTCGCAACACTGCCTGAACCGGTATGTATACTGCGTTCTCATATTGTGCAATGATTATTTCAGCCTTGCAGCTCATTCCCGTACGAAGCGAGCTATCGCTATCTTCCAGGTATATATCCGTGGGATAAACCTTTAGATCCGGATTCACCCACATCATTGTGGCGTCGGGCAAGGGCGCAATACGTTTCACACGGCCCAGGAACTTCTTGCCCGCCAGTGCTTCAACCGTTATCACCACAGGCAGTCCCACTCGAACTTTTTCAAGACTCGTCTCGTGAATATTAACCTGGGCTTTCATCGAATCAGCGGTTGGAAGGGTTATCAAGGCCTGCCGCTCATAAACCTCGCCACCAATTTCCATAGGTTCTCGACGATCCCAGGGACGCCTTCCGCCGCCGCTGGTTGCATAGACCACCATCCCGTTCTGTGGAGCATATATCGTTGTTTTCGAAAGCTGATCCTCGGTCTTCTTCATCTTTTCCTGCTGACGGTTATACTCAAGCTCTTTGGCCCGAAGGTCGGCCTTAGCCTGGACCACGTCGGCTGAGGCCTTGCGCTCCGTGCGCTCCAGAGCCATATCGGCCTGGTTGACATCACTAGTCAACTGCTCGATCTGGCGATGGTAGGTAAAATTGGTCAGAAGATCGAGATCGCTGTTCGCCACATCCCTCTCAAGCGTTCTCCGCTGCACCGCCAGCTTGTCCGCAAGGTATTCGGTCTCCGAAAGGTATTTCTCCTCAAAAAGCCTTCTGGACCAGTCATTCACATCCTCAGCGCGTTTTAGATCTTCTTCGGACAGACGAATCCTGGCCGTCAGCTCATTGACGTCTTTGGGGTAAAGCCCGTCCACATATTGCTGCAGATCCTGCCGGGCAAATTTTAGAGTGAGCCTGGCCACATCTATGTCGCTTTTGACCTGGTTTTCAGTAACGGCAAGGCTCTCTTTGGCTCCGATGTAAGAGGCCTCGGCCCGCTGAACCTGGATGTCCTGGTCGATTATTCTGTCTTTGAGGGTACTGGCGTCCAGCTCGACCAGCATATCTCCCTTCTTGACCATGCTGCCGTCCGGAACGAGACTGACAATCGTGGTTCTGCCCTCAACTTCGTTCTTGAGAGTGATCTGCTCCTGGGAGCTCATAGTGCCGGACTCCAATACGCTGATAGTCAGAGGGCCTCGTTTGGCAATGAAGGTAGGAAAACTGCTCATCGGATCTTCTTCGCCTCGAACCACTTTGAGCCAGATAAAGATAAGGACAATCGAAGCAACCGCCACAACAATTCCAACTGTCCAGAAAGACTTGAGTCCACGACGATCATTTGTTGCATTATTTGACATTACTGATAACCTCCGGCGAGAATTCCCGCCACATACCCTGTTCGTTCACTTTGAGCAAGCCCATATCTCGCTGCAACTCCAGTTCCGCGATGCGATAATCCACGACGGCCCGAGTCAAAGAGTTCTGGGCCGATAGAAATGCGTCCTGAGATTCCAGCAAATTTCGTATCTCTGTTCTACCCGCCTCAAGGAAGATTGTGCTGCTTCGGACGCGCTTTTCCGCAACCACGACCGACTGAGCCTGAATCTTAATACTCTCACGGGACTCAAGAAGGGCCCGTAATTCGCTGCGAATGGAAAATTTGATCTGATCTTCAAGCAATTGCACACTTCTTGTGGTCTGCTCCAGATTAAGCAGGCTGTTCCGGTACTCGTTCCGCTCCCTGGTTCTTTCAGCCGGCAAATCAAGCGTAAGCAGGACCGCATACTGGCCCCTGTCGAAACGCATGCTGCCGTCGTCATCGGTATCTGAGATGCGACCGGTCCCACCAAGTGTCAATCCTGCCCTGAGGGCATCGGCCCTGACCACAACATCTCTCTGGGCATCGTAAACCGAGCCGATGGCCTTCTGCAAATCCAGTCGGTTTTCTAAAGCCAGCTTCACCGCCAGAGACTCGTCGATCTCCATCTGTCCGGCGTCTTCATAACTGGCCGGGATTAACTCGATAGGAGCATCCGCCGGTAGAGCTGTTTCGGAAATCCCCTGCTGGGATGCTGTTCTCATCTCTTCAAGAATCTCCGAAGCACGGCCCCGTAATTGCACCAGGTCATTCGGATCCAGTTCGATTCGCGCATCCGTCGGAAGGCCGATAGTATTTTTGAACGAATCGAGAGTACCCTTGAGCCGCTCCTGGGCGGAAATCCAGCTATTACGAGAACTCAATTCCCGCTGGATTGCTTGATCCACTTCGATCTCACGGATACGACCGGCATCGGCCCGCCTGCGCGACCAGCGGGACGATGCAATCGCGCTGCGATAGTTATCCTCCGCGTTGGATACTCCGTCCATTTGACGCAGCACGTCGAAATATCCCCTGGCAACGTTAACCGAGAACGTTCGCTTATAACGTTCGAAATCCCAAAGCTCGTAAATCACATCTCGCTCGGCCTGAGTCAGAGGCTCGCCGGCAATATGCACACCAGAGCCTCTCATCAAGGGAATAGATACCGAAGCATCGGCACTCAGTCCCATGGATGATGCACCGCCCTGAGTCAGAAGATTCATAAGATTGACAGCTATCGACG
>CBDVBU010000062.1:0-12433 GCA_965372295.1 uncultured Phycisphaerae bacterium | reverse complement strand
CGTATTTTCACCTTTCTCAAGCTGGACGGAAAGGATGTCACTGTCCGGTGCCGCGGAGCGTTCTATATTCTTTGAGAGAATCTTCCTGCCGTTAAGCCAAACCGTAGCGGTATCGTTGGTGCCAAGTCGAATCTGTGCCGGGCCTGCCTTTGGGCTGATAACTTTACAACAGGCGTAAGCACAAACCCAATCGGCCGGCGACAAATGCTCCAGGAAATCCAGGTATCCTGCAGCATCAACCGAAGCGCTCCGCCAATGCACCCGGGCGACACTTCCGGCATAGTCTGCATCAAAGTTAATTTCTTCTTCCGGCGGAAACACTGTGCCGAAGCTGTCGAAGTTCTTGCGCCCGAACGGACCGATTATTCTGAACCTCTTTACGAAGTTTAACATTTGCAGGAATTCATCAGACTTACCCCCTCTGACCATCCGGCTTATCTCTTTCATCCGGCCGGAGGATGTCCATTTTTCTCTCAATACGGACTTGAAATCGTCCAACCGCTCGTCCACCGGTAGAGTCGAATTACTAACGTTACCATATTTGGCCACATCGGCTTGTGTAAAGTGCCACCAGGTCGCACCATGGCCATAAATCCAACAATACCGCTTGCCGGCCAACAGCATTCCCGCATACTGGTTGCGAAAATCTTCCGGAGGGAAATTACTGCTTTTATCCGCGTAAGAACCGACGATTTTATTGCCGAACTTTTCAATCCGGCCGCTGTAACCCAAACGCTCTCCGTTTTCGTCCAGAATGTCACGGTAATATCCCAACGGCCAGCCGCCCAGGACAACGGAACACTTTTCTTTCCAGTACCGGGCCGTTGTTTCATCCAGGTTCTCCAGTATCTTGGAATCCAAACCCTGGGTATAATGAATCAAGCCGAGTGTGTTGACCATTTGATAAGAACGCTCTGTCAGCAGGTGGACTCCGCCGGGCGCATCTGATTCGGCCATGCCCCGCACCATACCGACAAAAAGGTCTGTGGCCAACGGCCCGTAGAAGTTAATACCCTCGGGCAGCGTTAAGAATACCATGTCCGGATAACTTTGCAGCATCGCCCGGACCAGTCCCCGCCCTCTCTTAACGGCCGCCGTACGCAGCTCGTCTTTCGTATAACCTTCATAATTATATCCTTCCCAGTCCAAGTCATACTGCTCGCCCACATATTCGATGTCCAGAGCTATGCCCCTACAGCCGGTCATCCTGGCGAATCGAGCGGCTTGGCGGAAATTCTCATTAAACTTTTCCCAGGCGGCATCGTCCGTCCAAAGCGGAACGTGACTGTAAAACGCTACTTTGATGAAATTCTCCGTTATTCGGCGTTTACGGCATTCATCATTGCAGAGCTTGATTCGCTTAAAGGTCTGGTCGTTTTCGCCGCGGGTCGTGCCGTCGCCGTCGGTAGCCCAAATATCATCAGCCCAGTTCCTCATTACCCCCGACAATAAGAATCCATCGAAGCCGGTTGCCTTCCACTCAACGGCAGTGCCCTTGAGATACTCCGGAGTAATGGGGCTAAAGAGCAGCGTATCCGGCGTGGATATTTGACTTTGTGCCGCACAGCCGCAAATCAGCCCAACACCGATAAGTGAAAAATATAGATTTCTCACGATATTCTCCAAAATCAAATGTGGACGACTTTTATCCCTGCAAGCTGGCAGTACGCTTTGAACGGGAGCTCGAGATCGCCGTATATGAACAGTTGGTGGAAGCCCTTTGTGTCGCGACAATCTGCTACATCGTCCAGTTCAAGCTCTACCGAAGTCCGGCAACCGCCCGCCGGCGGCGTCTCGATATTGCGAAGCACGCGGCCGGTACCAAGGACTATGGACTCCGGCCCCTGGAATTTCATAATAGTCACTTTTTGGCCGATGCGCCAGAGCACCTGCATAGCGACGCCGACGTTCGACTCGGAGTGGCTCCGCAGGATAAAAGGCTCGGGGGACTTGTCGAAACCGTCGAGTTTGGTTGCACACGAGCAATGGGCCCCCATCAGCGTATTGTTGACCGTATTGGGCGCCGGGTCCTGCATAAAACCGGGCCGATCAAACAGAAGATTAGTTAGCCGGGTGGAAATAGCCGCGTTCCAGTCGGCCTCGCACGTGCCAAGCCCGCCCTCGTCACGAAGTCTGGAGAACGCCATACAGGGTGGCTGTATCAGGCGGCGACTTACAGGACCCAGGCAATCCATCGAGAAGCCCTGACAATTCTCAGCGGCCATCAGGCGGCGGCAAACGAAATAGTTCTTGGCCGCGGCGAGTATATCTTTCTTCGTAGGCTCAACAATCTTCTTGGCATTCTTGGTATAGTAGTCGGCCATTGCTCGCATTTCATCGCTTTCCTGAACCTTCTTGGACTCCTCCAGGAAACGCCTGCTCGGGAGGTAGTGCAGCGTCGTGCCGATGACGTCGAGCTTTTTGTCCTCAGTCTTGTTGCCCGCACAGATGCAGATGCGCGTATTTTTCATTTGCCAGATGGTGTTCAGCATTCTCAGGCCGAATTCGAGCCAGTCGAGGTCCTGTGTCGCAGCAACGTAAACGCCGGGGATATCCCTGCTTCCCTGCAGGTGTCCTGTAAACGAAGTTCCCATAGGACTAAAGACAATCGTCGGGATTTTTCCGCGTTCCTTGGCAATTTTGTTGACGTGAGGCCATGCACTATAGTTGTCGTAGTGCAGACACATGTTGGTAACTACCAGTCCGTCCGGGGGTTGTTTCTTGAGTTGCTCAAGGTAGGCGCTAACCGCGCTATCGCTGTAGAGAGGCTCACTCCTTACATCAAGCTGGACATCGAACTTTTTGGCTGCGTTTTCGAGGATTCTGGTGTAGTCAGCCTGGCGAGCTTCAATATCGTATGCCGCGCCCGGCCAGCCCATCCAGTAGCCTTTGACATTCGGACGCACAAACGCAACCTGAACGACAGGTTTGCCGATGGTATTCGGCTGTGCAGCAAGCAGTGACGAGGCGAAATCGAGTGGGCCTGTTTTCGCAGCCATCGCCATAGCGCCGGCGCTCGCCAGGAAACTGCGACGATTCAGTGTAAGGGGACAACCGGATTTGGTAACAGTTTTGTTGGTATTCATCGTTCTTGCTCCTTAAAATGTAGTATGTAATATTGCTTATTTACTCCTTTACTTTTTTCTTTTTCCTCTTGCTCTCGGCTTGGCTGCTATCCTGGCTTTATGGTCGTATTGAGGATTCTTCTCGGCGGGAATCGGAGCGTCAACGCTCTTACGCCACTCTATGAGCGTGCGGTGCAGCTCTTCGGCCTTGTCCGGCATCGTTCCGGCAAAATCGTTTTTCTCGCTGAGGTCGTCCTTGAGATTGTACAGTTCGATTTTGCCGTCTTCGAAAAATTCTATGAGCTTCCAGTCGCCCTGCCGGACCACGCTAGCGGGCGTCGTGCGCCACGGCCACTGCTTCTCGTTGTAAGCCTCCAGGTACGCCGGGAAATGCCAGAAAATCGCCTTGCGATTCAGAGTCCCTTCGCCCCTGAGCAGAGGGACGATGCTCAGGCCGTCGAGAATATGTCCCGAAGGCTCCGGAACTCCCGCCATCTCCAGCATAGTCGGGTAGAAATCGATGCCGATCACAGGCACTTCGCAAACGCCGCCGGGACTGGCGACGCCGGGCCAGCACATGATCATCGGCACGCGTATGCCACCTTCGTAGAGCATTCCCTTCGAGCCACGCAGCGGGAGCATCGAAGTAGCGTTGGCATAGCCACCGTTATCGGAGAAGAAAAATACCACGGTGTTGTCCCTCAGTTCCAGTTCATCGAGCTTTGCCATCACCCTGCCGACGCTCTGATCGACGCTCTCGATCATCGCCGCGTAGGTCGGATTATTATGACCGTTACCTGGCTTTTTCTTCTTGTACTTCTCGATCAATTCCTTCCTGGCCTGGATCGGTGTGTGCACGGCATGGTGAGACAAATACAAGAAGAAAGGCCTGCCTCTGTTGGCCTCGATGAACTTGGTCGCTTCATCGGTCAGCCGGTCTGTCAGATATTCGTCTTCATTGCTGAAATGGCCGCTGTGCTTGCGCTCGAATGCAACATCGAAACCGCGGTCGACAGGCCGGTACGGCGCTTTGTTGCCCAGGTGCCATTTACCGATGCACGCCGAGATGTATCCGCCCTGCTTGAGCGCTTCGGGAATCGTAACGACTTTGGAATCGAGATTTGTCTTGTTCGGTGTCGGAATGAGCTTTCGCAGTTTTGACTGGCCGCGTTCGGATGTCCCGACCGTATAAATGCCGTGCCGGGGCGTGTACTGGCCAGACATTAAACAGGCGCGAGTCGGGGCGCAGTTCGGAGCGTTGGAGTAAGCGTTCGTGAAGACGACCCCTTCGCCGGCAAGCCTGTCGATATTGGGCGTTTCATAATACCGGCTGCCCATGAAGCCCAGGTCTTTCCAGCCCATATCGTCAATGAAGATGAAAACGAAATTGGGGTTCTTCTTCGGCGACGATTGAGTTGTATTCCCAGCACGCCCCGGCCTTGCTAGTGACGCTGCTCCAAGGCCGATAGCTTTCAAAAAATCACGACGTTTCATCATAGATTACTCCATCCTCATCTACTTCTGTGCCGTCACTGCCCCTACTGTCCCGGCAGCGGCCAGTGCTCCGATGTCGTTCGCGCTGATTTCATACACTCTTCGATCTTCGCGACTATCCCGGGATGCCGGACGGCAACGTTGTTCTTTTCACTAATATCGTTTTTCAGGTTGTAAAGCTCGATCGGGCCGTTGGGATTCTTGGCGACATTTTGCCGAATTCCCTTCCAATCACCCATCCGCACGGCCTGCCTTTTGCCCTGCTCGTGAAATTCCCAGTATAAAAATTCATGCTCGCGCTGCTCGCCGGGCCGGCCCAGCAGAATCGGAACCATAGAGATGCCGTCAATACCTTCAGGAGCTTCTACACCAATCAGCTCGCAGCAGGTCGGCAGGAAATCCCAGAACGCCGAGGGATGGTGACTAACCGAGCCGGCTTGAATCTTACCCGGCCAGCGGGCAATCATCGGCACGCGAATGCCACCCTCGTACAACGCGCGTTTGTAGCCCCGCAGCGGGCCTGAGCTGTTAAAGAACGTCGGATCAGCTCCGCCTTCCTTGTGCGGACCGTTGTCGCTGGTGAACATAACCAGTGTATTCTTATCGAGCCGGAGTTCTTTGAGCTTCGCCATCAGCCTGCCGACGTCACCATCCATCCGCGTTATCATGGCGGCGTGCCCCTTCTGCGGCTCGGGCCAGTCCTTATCGGCGTATGGTTCGAGCGAAGGCACTTCCATCCCCTCCTGCCTGGCCTCGTTATTGGCGTGCGGAATCGTAAGGGCCAAGTAAAGGAAGAACGGTTTGGCCTTGTTCTGCTCCACGAAATCCAAAGATTCTTCGGCAAACAAATCGTGCGAATATTCCACGCGCTTTGTCGCCACACCGCCGGGTGTTCGGTCCCGTCCGCCAATAACGTGATTGACCTCGTTCTTCAACTCGACCTTTTCTTCGTTGCGCCAGAGGTACTTCGGATAGTAATTGTGCGCATGCCTCTGGTTGAGATAGCCGAACCAGTAATCGAAGCCCTGCCTGTTCGGTACGCCCGTGCTGTCAGGCTCGCCCAGACCCCACTTGCCGATGATACCGGTGCTGTAGCCGGCCTCTTTGAGCAACTCAGCAACGGTCACATCCGAAGGCCGCAACGGCACGTGGGCGTTGCCGCGAACAAGAGCGTGGCCCGTATGGAAACCGGTCATCAGACAGCATCGCGAAGGAGCGCAGACCGTGCTGCCTGCATAGTGGTCGGTGAAACGCATTCCTTCGTCCGCCAGCTTGTCGATATTCGGCGTTCTGATTGTCTTCTGCCCGTAGCAGCCTAAGTCGCCATAGCCCAAATCGTCGGCCAGAATATAAATAATGTTCGGCCGGTTTTTCCGGGATCCAGCCATCCAGCCCGTGCCGGCACAACCCGGCAGCAGACAGGATGATCCCACGGAAGCCGCCGTAAGCCCCATCAACTTAATGAATTCTCTTCTGGTTTGTTTGTCCATAGTTATTCCCCTTAATAAGAACAAGATACCGAAGTGTATTGCGCCCGCCCCGTAACGTCAAGAATCAAAACGCAAAAGTGGTCATCGATTTGTATCCGGCAATCCCATGTGCGATGTGCCCTCGTGCCTTACTATCGGTTATTTCTGCGGCGGCGGAATCGTGATATCGATTTCGTTGACCGGCCCCAGTACCGAGAGCGGCTCGTCAAAGTTATCTGGTCGGCCGACGGCCAGGATTTGCACCTTGTCAGGCTTGAGATGCTTTTGGGCGACGCGCAAAACATCCTCCTTGGATACCTTTTCAACGTTCTGTTTGATTCTCTGGAGGAAATCAGCCGGATAATCGTAGTACGCGTAGGTCATTAGACGGTTGACAATCTCGCCCTTCGTGTCGAAGTTGAAGACAAAGGAGTTTAGGAAACCGTCCTTGGCCAAGGCAAGCTCTTCATCCGTCACTTCGCTTTCCCTCATCTTCTCAACTTCTCTGAGCATCGCACGAATTGCGTAAACCGTCGATTCCGACTTGGTCTGGCACCCGACGTAAAACTCGCCGGGGTAGTCGTAGTTGGCCAAATAAGCCCCGTAAACCGAATAGGCAAGCCCCTCTCGCGAACGCACGTTCTTAAACAGTCGCCCGGTGAATCCGCCACCCAGAATTTTGTTCATCACAATCAGCGCGAAATAGTCAGGGTCGCTGCGCAGGCCTCCGATATGCCCCAGGTATACATTCGACTGATTGACATCGCCTTTGCGGACCATGTTCACCGTCTTGCGAAACTCATACTTGACCTGCGGAACCTCAGGAATTCGAAGGTCAACGCTCTCCCATGTCTCGAACGCCTTCTCGATTTTTTTGATCATTTGCTTGGTGTCGAAGTCACCCCAGACCGCCAGCATCGTATTGTTGGGGCCAAAGTACTTCCGGTGGAAGTCAACAAGGTCATCCCGGGTAATGCTGCCGATAGTAGCGTACTCTGTGTGCCTGGCGTAGACACTGTCGGCGCCGTAAATGAGCTTATCGAACTCGCGCCCCGCGACCGCCCCAACAGAATCGTTGCGCCGGGCAATAAAACTGCCGGCCTGCATCTTCGCAAGCTGGATCTTGTCCTCGCGAAAAACCGGATTCATCAGCACGTCGGCCAAAATCGAGAGCCCCTTGTCAAGGTCGCGTTTGAGCACCGACATGGAGGCAGAGCCTGAGTTCAGTCCGATTCCCGTCTCCACCGAGGCTGCAATAGCCTCCAGCTCCTCATCAATTTCATCGCCGGTCTTGCTCGCCGTGCCGCCCGTGCGCATCACCTCGCCCGTGATCGACGCCAGCCCGATCTTCTCGGCCGGCTCATATACCGACCCGGTCCGAATCCTTACCGAGACGTTTACAAGTGGCAGCTCGTGATCTTCCAACAGGAACAAACACATCCCGTTGGCTAACGTCACCTGCCGGACCTCAGGGACCTCGATGTCCCCCAGTTTCGGATACTTCAAACTCTTGTAATCAGTCACCTGTTGTTCGGCACAGCCGGACCACAAAAGACCAAGCCCGGAAATTGCCAGAAACACAACCTGAATGACAAATGATCTATGGCCTGTCATAATGACACTCCCTTCAAATTATTGATTCGCAGCTACCGTTGTCTCGATGATACCGACCGTGCGATTCCTGGTCGTAAAATACTCTCCGGCAACACGCTGGATGTCCTCAGCCGTCACCTTGTCAATTTTGTCAAGCTGTCGAAACAGGTTGCGCCAATCGCCGGTGATGACCTCATAGAATGTCAGTTGTGCCGCCAACCCCGAGTTGGAGGCGAGCTGCCGGATCAGACTCGCCCGCGCCCGCGTTTTCGCCTTGGCTAATTCCTCCGGGGAAACCAACTCGCTTTTTAGCCTTTCGATTTCGGTATCGATTGCCTCTTCACATTCCTGGTTCGTGCGCCCCCTGGCCGGCACGGCATAAAACAAAAACAGGCTCGGATACTTGTAGCCGGGCATCCCCTGAAATCCGGATGCGTACACGGCGATCCTCTTCTCCTTCACAAGGCTCTTGTACAGCCGGGACGTCCGGCCCATGCCTACTATGTCCGTTATGGCATCGAACACGGCGTCATCAGGATGGTGGATGCTCGGTTTGTGATAGCCTATCAGAATGAACGGCTGAGCCGGGTCCTCCACGACCACGCGCCGCTGCCCCAACTGCGGAGGCTCCACCGTCTCGACGGGATCGGGTTTGGGCCCACTGGGAATCCCGCCGAAGTATTTCTCTGCAAGCTTCCTGATATTGTCGGGGTCCACGTCGCCGACAATCGCAATCGTCAGATTACTCGGCGAATAATATTTCTTGAAAAAGGCCTCCGCCTCGGCACGGGTCAGCGTTTCAATATCGCTCATGTGACCGACGACCTGGTCGCCGTAAGGATGCGCCTTGTACGCAATGCCCATGAATTCTTCGAGCAGACGCCCTACCGGCCGACTCTCAACACTAAGCCGCCGTTCTTCCATGACCACGTCCTTCTCCTTGTAAAACTCCCTGAGTACAACATTGGCGAACCGGTCCGATTCCATCACCATCCAGAGTTCCACTTTGTTTGACGGAAGGCTGACTATGTACTGGGTCGCATCCTGGCTCGTGTACGCATTGAAACCCGCGCTGCCTTCGCGCGAGAAGACTTCTTCGTACTCATCATGAATCAGATACTGCTGGGCGTCCTCCTGGGCCTCTTTGAACTGGCTCTGCAACTGTTCTAACCGGGCCTTGTCAGCTTGGTCACCCTTTCTGCGCTCGGCCTTCAGCGCCAGGAACGCTTCGTCTATTTTGGCCATCGCCTCGGCCTCGGCCTCGTAGTCCATAGTCCCTATGGCTTTGGTCCCCTTGAACGCCATGTGCTCGAACAGATGCGCAAGGCCCGTAATCCCCCGGACCTCATCGACCGCTCCGACGTCGGCGTAGATATGGAACGAAACCACCGGCACTTCATGCCGTTCGAGGACAAGGAATTTTAACCCGTTGTCCAGCGTGAATTCCGTCATCCGCTTCTCGAACGCCGCCAAATCCTGAGCATCGGCCAATCTTGAGGTCAGGGCAAAAAGTAAAATCGCCACGCCTATAACAACGATCCTTAGTTTTTGCAGTGCATGCTTCATATTGCTTACTCCTATATAATCCCACATCGTCAAATCTTTTTCTGAAACACAGAATAGAAAAACACACCCTTCCGGCAATCTTTCAATAACACATCCTGATATCCGGAGTCAACCGTTTTTTAAGATTCGGCGGAGAATGCGAAACGGCAAAGTTCCCTTTGAGCTAATTGTACATAAAGTACGCCGTCGCCGTGCAATCCCGATCGACGGTGACGCGCACCCAATGAGCCGAGAAGCCGTCCGGAAATTCGTGATGAACGTAACCTTTGGCAGGCACGCTAAAGGATGCGTATGTCTTCCATGTTCCGTTGCCTAAAAAGTCAATCTCGACCGTGAACGACACTTCCCGGCTTGATTCGTGGGCAAGATGCACCACCTTCTTATCGAAGCCGGTCATCAGAAACGGGTCTGAAGCTGTGCCGGCTTTTACGGGCGTTTCCCACCATGGTCCGCCCCAGCCGGAGGGCTTGCCCATCGACCAGAGGTCGTCAATATTGCCGAACCACAGGCCCGACTGCGGCTGGCCCTGGTCGTGGTCGATCTGATCGCTGGCCATCACGAATAATCCGCGCCAGTGACAAAAATCCGGAACGACGCGAAGATGGCTGCAAATCGGACGGATGCCCCATATCCTGCCCTCGTAAGAAAGTGCCGGCAGCTCGTAAAACATGCCGTGAACGTCCATCAATAATCTTTCCGTCACGGCGTGACGTATCCGCATCCATTCGGTGTTCCAGGCGTGGTCCCAGGAGTGGCTGGCCTTAGGCAGCAGATAGCGCTGCCACTTGCCTTTGACAAGCACACGAAGTACGACGGACGATTTCGTCCAGCCGGTAGCGTAGATCGTATGCCCGCCGTAAGAGCTACCCGAGGCGCTGCCGCCGACTCCGACAAAAGGGTTGCGCTCGATGATTGTCCATTTCTTGCCGTCCCACTCAGCCAATCGTCCGGCGTCTCTCTGGCCTAAGAATTCCTTCTCGTCGTACGTATTGTTCGCCACGACGACGCGGCCTTGCGCGCTGTAGGCGCCTTTGAAATGCTCTTCAGCATTCTTTATTTCGAGTTCCTTGACGAGATTGAACAGCAGCTTCGATTCGAGGCTGCGCACATCCACTTCCCAGAACCGCCCTTCCATACCGAGGAAATAAACCTTGTTCTTCGGATCGGTCAGGTGGGAGACCGTGGCGGTCAGGCGGTATTTCTTGAGCGATTCAATCGTACGGATGTTACCCTCGGCGTCAATTGCGTGCGGCCCGATGAACGCCTGGCCGGACGGCCAGTGTGCCATCCGGTTGGCAAAGGTCCCCGTCACCGCGGCCGGGTGACGCCGCATCGTCATATCTTCGCTGATTTCATAAAGCCCGAGTCCTTCGCCCCGGATGTGTGCGACGTATCCGACGGCCCACAGCTTTTCGGCCCATGGAATCAGCGCCCCGATGCCGGCCTCGGAGTTACTGCCCAGTCCTTTGGCCATCACGGTCAACTTAGGAAATACACCGTTGATATGGACAGGCTGAGGCAGAATTGCATTGGCGTATTGGTCGTCCACATTTGACTGCTCAAGGTATCGCCGGATCGCCCGGGCCAGGTCGTGACCAAATGCTATAGCGCTTTTTGCTGTTACCGCTTGGCCGCCGGCATTGGCGTACGGGATTTCGAAAGACGTCGCCAATCGGATTTTCTCCAGCTCGCTCGCCCACCGACTGCAACTCTTGCCCGAGCCATAATTTTTCCCGGTATTCCATGCCTTACCAAAGGGCAGATTGTTCTCGGCGCTGTAAACCAGCGGGCCGGTCTGGACGGCCTCCAGTATCCTGCCAAAATCACACTGCTGTTGCCACATATTTTGACTCGAGCTACCGACCATGTAGATAACTTCATTGTAAGTCCCTCGGATATAGGGACAATGCAGGTCAAATGTCGCTTTAAGCCGCCCCTGCGACCAGTTCGGAACAAATGTACGCAGCGCTGCAACCGATGGGTAGATACTCTTGCCTATGTAATCCCGGTTGTGGTCGTGCGGCTTGCGGTTCTTTCCCTGGTCACCGTTCTCGACACCATCCTTATCCATAAGCGGGATTGCCATTACTTCGACGTTCCTGCGGAACCATCGCCCATCCTCAGTATCTGCGAGGACCGCTTCGAGGATACCCTCTAAACTGTAGCTGGCCATCATTTCACAGGCATGATGGCGGGCAGTTACCAGAACGCGATATTTGGCTTGGCCGTCGAGTCTGCCCACATGCACACGCTCAACCAACCGACCCTTTCGAGTCTCACATAGCTCGTGAATTTTCAGGTTTAGACTATTTTTGTGCCGCACCAGAAACCTTTGCAAATCCGCTTGCTGATACGGCATTCCAAAGCAAAAACGCACTTCTCCGGCATCCTCCGCGAACACATAACTAAACAAGGCGCCTTTCACCGCTTCAGTTCCCAGCCACGACCAACTGCGTCCGCCGTTCGTGCTGACTGCCGGCCCGCGTACGCCGATAGGATTCTTGTTAGTGAACCGGAATCTTAACGTCCGCCCCGCTGCGTCCCTCACACGAAAGTTCCAGTAGAACCACCAATCTCGCGTGTCACGCAGATCCTGCTTCAGGTACACCGTGTCGTCTTCGATCCGCTCAACCAGGATGTTTCCGCCCGGGTAATCGGCATCGATACTGAAGTCCTTATTGGATTTCCACAAAGCTGCGGCCCCGCCCACCTCTTCAGCCATCACGGCTGTCTTTGTGCCGAGGTCTTGAGCCTGCCCGCACACGCAACTAAAAGTAACTACCCATAATACAACCAAAACGAGCCGGTCCCAATGCTCCGGACAGATAAGTGTTGCTTTATGTGATTTTGAACTTTGTTTCATAACGATTCCCTTCCATAAATAACTTAAAATATCTCCTTAAATATTGCGCATAATCGACAATGTCAATGATGAAAAATCCCGGATAAAATAAGGTCCCCGGAGAAATTCAACCTGAGAAGAAAATAAGAGATGCCCAAAGCTCCAGGCGTGGGATATCTACACTATTCCACGCGGCAGGAATTGTCGAATTGATTTAAAACAGATCCCTTACAGGACAAAAAAAAACCCGGTCGAAAGTGCTTTTATTCTCCCGCGGTATCTTCTGCAAGCGGGCTGTCAAGGATTTATTCTGCCCCGTTAAGAACCCGCCAGGCCGGCGGTGTCAGTTCCGGCACATCCCATTTGCTGCCGCAGCGGTGGCATGTGTCCATGTCCGGCCGTCT
>CBDVBU010000061.1:0-12616 GCA_965372295.1 uncultured Phycisphaerae bacterium | reverse complement strand
AGGTTGTCATTCCGCACTTGATGCGGAATCCAAGATGCCAACGATTCTGGATTCCGGCTTCCGCGGGAATGACAAATACTCTATCCGCAACAGAAATATTGGAATTTTTTACTGCCTTAATTTGCTTGTGTTGAAACTGCACAGTGATATAATCCAGCAAATAAATCGAGGGCAAAAAAAATGGCTGTACTAAATGTAAATATCGATCACGTCGCAACCATCAGGCAGGCCAGGCTTACCGATGAGCCGGACCCGGTCTGGGCGGCGGCCCAGTGCGAACTGGCCGGCGCAAACGGAATTACCGTTCACCTGCGTCAGGACAGACGTCATATATGCGACCGGGATGTTCGTCTGCTCAAGGAAACCGTCGCGTGCAAGCTGAATCTCGAAATGTGTATGGCCGAATCCATTGTAAAAATTGCAGAAGAGATTAAGCCGGACCAGGTTACATTGGTGCCCGAGAAAAGAGCCGAGTTGACGACCGAAGGGGGGCTGGATTGCGTTCGGCAACAGAAACGCCTTGCAGACGTTGTTAAAAGAATGCACAAAAAGCGCATTTTGGTGAGCACTTTTATCACGCCGGATAAGGAGCAAATTATCGCTTCGGCCCGGACCGGTTGTGATGCTATCGAATTGCATACCGGCATGTATGCGAACGCCGTGAGCCAACGAATAGTCAAAAAGAAAATCGCCGAGTTGGAAGCTGGCAAAGAATTGGCGATGGAGAATCGGCTTGTGGTCCATGCAGGCCACGGTCTGACATATCGAAATATTGCCGACGTGGCGCGGATTAAAGACCTGTGTGAGTTCAATATCGGTCATAGTATTATAGCAAGAGCAGTCTTTTCCGGAATCGAGCAGGCAACTGCCGAAATGATAAGATTGATAGATAAATTCAGTTCGCAATTGTGAGTTCATAGTTCTTAGGAGAATAAGAATGTTTACAGGGGCAATGGTGGCGCTTGTTACACCTTTTCAAGATGGTGAGATAGATTTTGAAACTCTCGATGAGTTGATCGAATTCCAATTAGAAGGCGGCATAGATGGTATAGTGCCGGTTGGGACGACCGGTGAATCGCCGACCTTAAGTTACGAAGAGCATAAAAAGGTCATCGAAAGAGTGGTTAAGGTCGTGGGCGGACAAGTCCCCGTAATCGCAGGCGCCGGCGCAAACAGCACTGCCGAGGCGATTGAGCTTACTGCATTTGCAAAAAAAGTGGGGGCCGATGCGACTTTGCAGGTCGGGCCATATTATAATAAGCCTATGCAGGAAGGCTTTTATGAACATTTTAAAGCGATAGCTGAAAATGTTGATTTGCCGGTCGTGTTATACAATATACCGGGCCGTTGCGGAGCCGGCATGACGCCTGAGACAATTGCGCGGTTAGCTGAACTCGAAAACATCGTTGCGATCAAAGAAGCGTCAGGCAGTCTGGATCAGGCCAGCGAAATTGCTACTCGATGCGATATAATCATTATCTCCGGCGATGATTCCCTTACGCTGCCGTTAGCCTCTGTTGGCGGCAAGGGTGTGATCAGCGTAGTGGCGAACATTGTGCCGACAGACGTCAAAGCGATGACCGATTTGATCCTGGAAGGTGATTTTGTCTCAGCCCTCAAATGGCATACGAAGCTTTTCGCACTGAGCAAGGGAATGCTTACTTTAGCTACCAATCCCATACCGATCAAAGCTGCAATAGCGATGCTGAATATGGCTTCGGGAGAAATGCGATTACCTATGACTTCGCTGGCAGAAGACAAAAAAGGTGTTCTAAAGCAGACATTAGCAGACTACGGATTGTTGAATTAAAGAACACATTATACCAATTGGAATGAGTTCTTGCGCCACACTGTCATTCCCGCGAAGGCGGGAATCCAGTTTTTGTTCCATCCCAGAGTCTTTGCAAAGTGTGGTCTTGTCTCTTGCGGATTTTATGGAGCAAGGAAGAGGTCAGTCTCGCAGGAAGGCGCCTCACAGCCTTGATAGACATCGGTGTCCTGCAGTGTGAAAATATCATCGGTGCTGATAAAACGTGTTTTTAGGAACTCTACGCGGCCGTCGCCAAATAAGACGTTCTGTCCGCGACGATTGTGATTTATGCTGTTCAGGCTTAATAACTTCTTATTAAGTCGCAGCCTTAATGGCTTTGAGAAATCTTCAGGTAATTCTTCAAAAAGCGGGTTCCAATCTGCCATTATGACGTTTCTGCAATGCAGATTGCCGTTTCTGGTCTGGCGGCAACTTATCCGGAAACTGTAAGTTACATATCTTCTGCTGGGGAAATCCTTGAATTTGCTTAATTGTGAGGGAGTCATTTGGAGGTTTTCGCCGTATTCACATGCGCGACAAACAAAGTTGGCCGGTTTTACATAACCTTCTTTTACCAGGATATATACATGGCGGGTATTGGAGTGGTTCTCGTTGCCCTGATCGCCCACTTTCCACCAGGGTGCGCCTGTCGAAGTTGCAACGGCCGGTGGTTTGCCATCATGGTCGGACATGTAATTGTGCAAACCCTGGAAGATACTGCTCTGCTGCATCTGGCATTGCTGCCGCAAAGAATGATGACGGGCATAGCCGGATACGGCTCTGAAAGTTGTGATCAGAAGACTGCCTACAATCATTAGCACCGCCGCAGTGGCTAACCGTCTTCCAAAACCCGTCCGTAGCCGGTTCCTGGTGGTAAATTCCCGGTTTTGTTCGCTGGCAAGTAATTTCTGTAGCCGATTCTGGCTTGAATTTGCCAAGTTGTTAAGCCGCCAAACCGTACGATCCGCCAGAGAATCCGGACAGGATTCAGGCTCTATGCTACTAAGTGGTTCGAGGGTGGCTTTGATTTTGGAATGAATTACAGCGGCATGTTCGTTGGATGAGATTAATGCCTCAGCTTCAGTAGTCTGTTCCGGAGATGTAAAACCTAAACAATAATCAAATAAAATCTGTTTCTGATCGCTATTAAGCGGAATCATTTGATTTCTTTGCTCCCAACTAATGCCTTCCACTCTTTCGCAAAACGCCCGACGGCCGTATGCAACCTACTCTTAACCGTCCCGATAGGTATACTTAAAATCTGGGCCATTTGTTTGTAAGAAAATCCCTGAAAATATGCCAAAATTAATATTTCTCGCAGATTTTCCGGCATATCCGTTATAATCTGTCTAACACGCTGGGCAGTTTCATCCTTTTGCAGTTCCTCGTAAGGCATTGTTCTGTCGGAAGTAACGGTATTAAGCATATCGTCAAATGACAAATCCTGCGAATCCGCCATAGTACCTATCGGGACAGCAGATGTTCGTTGCCATTTTCTCAGAGCATCTTTTGCTTTGTTCGCAGCTATTGTGAAAAGCCACGGGCGCAAAGGTCGGCTTGTATCGAAGCTATTCCGGCTGGCGTATAACTGTAAAAACGTTTCCTGAAAGACGTCCTCGACAAGATCATGCCGGTTTAGGAATTGTCTAAGAAATGCGTAAAGACTGTTCTTATAGCGATTTACGATTTCACGAAACGCAGCCTCCTCACCGGCTGTATAGCGGGTGAGTAATTCCGCATCGCTCAATTTTAAAAAATCATTGACCATAACCACACAATAAAAAGAATAATGGAATCATTACTATTATACGTTATTAGACAGTAATATATATTTTTTATTGCTGCGAATTTACATATAGCCTCAGAAGTAACTCTTTAACTGAACTTCGAGCAGGCTTCGTTGGCGTTTTTTGTGAGAAAACTCGCTGATTCCGCCAAAATATTATTGACAATGAGATGAAATTGCGTTATTATGAGACTTGAGTCTCATAGGAGTGTTAGTGAAATGTATATGGAAAATCTTGGTTCGTATTGTTTTATAAAAAGCATGGACATCAGTTCTGTTTCTGTCGATGATTCATTGCTACACTAAAACTTTTATTAGGAGGAATAAAATGTTAGCTAAGAAATGTCTTTTCGTGGGAATTTTAACTTTGCTCAGCTTGAGTTTGGCGATTGCAGACCCACCTGCACAACACCCAAAGACTGGAGAAGACCTGGTGGTAGAATGTCTCAGAGGTACTCCTGATGCAATTGACGGGGATCTGAGCGACTGGAATCTTGAAGCTATGACCCCGGCAGTTCTTGATACGGAAGAGCAATTGCATTCTGGACAGGCTACCTGGGACGGCCCTGACGACAGTAGCGGAGAGTTCTATGTGCTATGGGATGATGAGTACATCTACATCGCAGTGGTGATGAAAGACGATAAGTTATCCCAGAATAAAACCGGCGGTAGTATCTGGAATGCGGACGCTATAGAAGTATTTTTCTCTACGCTAAACGCCGTTGGAGGATGTGCTGAACATTACCAGTACGGCTTTGACTTTAAAGAACAGACATGGAACTGGTGCAATATGGATGGTGCCGGTCAGAGCGCGATCGATTACTTACAGGTAGGTTCCACTATAACTGTTGATGGATACATCTGCGAAGCCGCTATAGAATACGGACAGATGCTTTCATTAGACTTTTCAGCAGGCAACAACATCGGATTCCACCCTGTATTCGACGACACCGACAATGGTGATAGAGAACTTCAGATGACCTGGACGGGCCGTGAAGCGCATGACCAGAGCCAGGGATATGGGTATCTGTTTCTCACCGACGCTGCAGTCAAACCGGGATTCAGTAGTGGTCCGGGTCCTGCCAACGGAGCCTTGCACGAGGACACGTGGGTCACCCTGAGCTGGCGGGCCGGAGAGTTTGCAGTATCGCACGATGTGTATTTGGGTGAGGATTTTGACGATGTGAATGACGCGATGAACGAGAGTGAAACGTTCCGAGGTAACCAAACGTTAGAGTTTTATGTGGCTGGTTTTCCAGGATACGCTTATCCGGACGGTCTTGTTCCAGGCACGACCTACTATTGGCGAATCGACGAGGTCAATGAAGCCGAGCCAAATAGTCCCTGGAAAGGTGACGTCTGGAGCTTCTCGGTTCCCCCCAAGACTGCTTATAACCCGGCTCCGGCCGAAGGTGCCGAATTTGTAGATCTGAATGTTCAGCTTACATGGACGGCTGGTTACGGCGCAAAATTACACTATATAGTCTTCGGCGAAGATTTCGACGAGGTAAGCAGCGCTGCGGCGGGTGTTCAAAGCGGTCCTGCGAGTTACACTCCCGGCCCACTTAAACTGGCTAAGACTTATTACTGGCGTGTCGATGAGTTCGACAGCGTCGATACGCATAAAGGCGATATCTGGAGCTTCACTACCGAGGGCGCCGTCACCGGCCCGAATCCGGTTGATGGTGCTGTGGACGTGAAGCCGTCAGTGGTTCTTGGCTGGGATGCGGGAGCCGTCGCCGCTTCGCACGAGGTGTACTTCGGCGCGGATGCGGATGCCGTGGCTAATGCCACAACAACCTCGCCCGAGTACAAGGGGCCAAAGGCCCTTGGCGATGAGAGCTATGACCCCGGCATGCTTACATTGAATACCGCGTACTACTGGCGGATCGATGAGGTCAACGACAGTCCCGATAGTCCATGGGCAGGCAACGTCTGGAGCTTTACGACGGGCGATTACTTTGTCATAGACGATTTTGAGATCTACGATGCCAACGACAACCAGATATGGTACGCATGGCACGATGGACTTGGCTACGGCGCTCCGGGTACTGCGGATTACTTTGCCGGCAACGGAACCGGCGCTGCTGTAGGCGACGAAACAACTGCTTCTTATACCGAGGAGACGATCATTAACGGCGGCCTTCAATCAATGCCGGTTGCATACGACAACAACAAGCAGGGCTTCTCGAAGTATTCGGAAGTGGAGTTGACGTTAAGTGCCGTACGCGACTGGACTGCAGAAGGCGTTACGGAATTGTCGCTGTGGTTCAGGGGCTATCCTGCTTCCGTCGGCAGCTTCGTCGAGGGCCCGACCGGTACCTATACGATGACCGCCTCCGGAGCGGATATCTGGACTGAATCAGATGAGTTCCACTATGCATATAAGACGCTCGCCGGCGTCGGCTCGATGATCGCAAAGGTCGAGAGCATCGATAACACCAATAACTGGGCGAAGGCCGGCGTAATGATTCGCGAGAGCCTCGATCCGGGCTCGGTACATGCAACAATGGTCGTAACGCCTGCTCAGGGTGTTTCCTTCCAGCGTCGGCCCATGACGGGTGCTGCAAGCACAAGCGCGAACTCGACGGCAGGCGATGAAGTCGCACCGTACTGGATTAAGATCGAACGTGACATTGCCGGGAACTTTTCGGCGTACCATTCAACAAACGGCTCGACGTGGCAGAAGCAAGGCGCATCCGAGAACATCACGATGGGCTCGAACGTCTATATCGGTTTGGCGGTGACAAGCCACGATGCCGCTCTAACGTGTCAGGCCGTATTCACCAACGTCACGACTACCGGGACGGTCGGTCCGCAGTGGGCGCATCAGGATATTGGCATAGCCAGCAACGCTGCCGAGCCGCTGTATGTGGCCGTATCCAACACTGCCGGTACACCTGCGGTAGTGGTACACGATGATCCGGCCGCGGCGAACATCGACACATGGACCGAGTGGGTCATCCCACTTCAGGCTCTTGCAGATCAGGGCATAGTCCTGACCAACGTTGACAGGATTGCGATTGGCCTGGGAACCCAGGGCAACACGACAATCCCCGGTGGTTCGGGTAAGATGTTCTTCGATGACATCCGCCTGTACCAGCCGAGAGAAGCTGATGAGTTGTAAAAAACTGCTTTTGCGGAAATAACAGTAGGTTTTGTAATAGTTAGGGGCCTATACCGATCGATTTGGTATAGGCCCCATTATTCTGTTAAAGATTCCGTCGAAGAGTAGCAGGGGGGCTTGTTACAGATTTATCATGGTTTCTATAAGCGAACCTTCGGCTTCTTCTTTTCTCATCTGGCGCTGGTCACGGATGATTATCATTTCATTATAGAGCTGCCGATCCTTGACGAAACTTTCCTTGTTCCATCTATTCATTTTAATAAATATACCATCTTCGAGCAGTTGGGTCCTTAGCCTGTCGTGATCATCCTGGTTGAGGTCTTCCTTTTCCATAATATAAACAGAGATTAATTTGTCGAAATGCTCGTTTGCGGAGTCGGCCCAGAAATGCCGGGCGATTGATAAAACCACAAGCGCGACAATGATCAGCAGAGCCACAGTAACTGCTACAGTACCGGAATTATTGTGTTTAACTTGTATCATACCATCTGGTTTCCTACTGTATCCGACGAAAATAATCGATTGCAGAACCGCCGTCAAAGAAAAAACGAACAGCGACGATATAATAGGAAACAGCCTTTTCAAATACGAGATTTGAGGCAAGGGGGGAATGTGCATATTTTTGAAACACAAATTATCCTTGATTTGTTCCAAAACCTCCGTTAATTTACGACAATTGAGCTTTCATCGGCTGACATTGAAAGGTATTGATATTTTCGTGAAATTGCGATGCTCAGGATAACCATTGCGAGTATTGAGTATAATTGCAGATATACAGTTCTATCTTATTGGGACTTCTATAGCTGCACAAAAATGGATAATATGTGGAGGGTCTTATGAGCAGAGACCCTGTTAGGAATCGCTTTTTTCTATTCGTCTTAATACTCCCTGTTTTTGCCGGGTGCAATGCATCTAAAAGCCACCTCAGCACCTTTAGCGGTTATTTCAACAGTTCTGATTATGAAAAATCCATAGAATTCGCTCAATCTAAAATCAGTAAAAGCAAAAATCCTAAAAAAGCGGACTTATTGTGGACATTACAACTCGGCACGCTTGAAAGATTGAGGCAAAATCACCGGGAAAGTAACAATCATTTCGATAAATCGGAGGAGATGCTGAACTTCTTCGATTATCAAAATGCGTCCGTAGATTCGGTCGTTGCAATTGCCGTTAACGAGAATATCATCCCTTATTTGGGTGAAGAATACGATGGCATCATGGTCAATACTTACAAAGCTTTGAACTTTATGGCCCTTGGTGAAAACGACCAGGCACGGGTAGAGTTCAACAGGGCTCTTGACAGGCAAAGAAGGGCAAAGGAGAAATTCGCCAAAGAAATAGAGAAGCTCCAAAATGAATTAGACAAGACGCAGGAAAAAGAAGGATCGCAGGTTAAGGAAAATGTAGATAATCCCGAAATCAACCGGTTAATAACTGACAGGTATCCCGGCTTGTACGAGTTCGAAGCCTATCCTGATTTCGTCAATCCCTTCACGACTTACATTGCCGGAGTTTTTTTCAATCTCGTCGGCGACCACTCGAAGGCCGTCACTTTCCTGAAAGAATCGTATGGAATGGTCAGCGACAACGATTACGTTGCCCAGGACCTGGCTATCACTGAACAGGTGCTCGACGGCCGGGCGGAGTTGAAAGATACCGTGTGGGTAATATTTGAAAACGGGATGGGGCCCGTTAAGGAAGAGTTTAGAATCGACATACCACTGTTTGTTGCCTCGGACGATGTGAAATACTTCGGGATTGCTCTGCCAAGACTAATATTCAGAGAGCAGGCTTATCCCTACTTGTCGATCAAGGCCGGCGGCAACAATTTCAATACGAAGATCGTCGGGAATATGGACCGGATCGTGCAGACGGAGTTTAGCAAAGACTTTAAAGGTATTCTGACCAGAGCCATTATATCCGCTACCGCAAAAGTGGTAGCTCAGTATGCCCTGGGTAAAAAAGACAGCTCCTCGCCAAAGATTGTTTCACTCCTTGCTGCTGTTTATTCGTACGCCACAACCGCTGCTGATGTCAGAATTTGGACTACTCTGCCGAAGAATTTCCAGGTCGCCAGATTGCCCATGCCGGCCGATAGGCTTATAACGATAGAACCCCCGGGCGGCGAATCGTTTCCGGTAAAAATCCCCGCTTGCAAAAATGCGTTTGTCTATGTTAGAATACCGCGGAAGCAGACAAGGCAGGTTGTCGACCTGATAACATATTAGAATATTAATTTAAATGTTGATGGAGATTTGCCATGAAAAAGTTAGAATTCGTATTGATCGTGTTGATAGTCTTCGCTTCCGGCTGTCAGAAGCAGAATGACTCAAGAATCCATGTTAGAGAAGGAGTCGCAAGTGACACACTCGGAAGCAACATTGTCACCAGGCCGGTCGTCCATGCTTTCAGTGCCTTGATCGGCGAAGGAATTGAAGTCACCCAAGCTGTTACCAGAAGAAATGATGCCGGTTTTCTCGAGCTTTATGTCAACGGACACAACAAGTCGTTCGGGACCAAACGCTTCAGATACAGAGTCGAATGGCTGGATGAAGACGGGCTTATGATTGAAACGAAGACAAGTGTGTGGCTGCCGTTCTCGGCAATGGGGAAATCACCCTTTACCATTAAAGCCGTTGCGCCGAGACCGCAAGCCGTAAATTTCAGAATGGATACGAGAAAGTGGGAGTAAATTATGAAAGCGAAAGTATTATATCTTATAGTGATGGTTTGTATTTTAGCGACAGGATGTGCCCAGGAAACAACAATGATCGATACCATGCATGACGAGGGAAAGGCTGTCATGGCTCTGGACTATAGAGACTTCGATCTGGCCGCGAGTAAAATGGTACAGTCAATGCTCGGTTCGGGAGCCCTTAAAAAGCAGGAAGGCGGCAGATATGTAGTGGCTACCGGCAGAATCATCAACGATACGACGCAGAGAATCGATACCGACCAGCTAATGGTAAAAATCGAGACGGAAATATTGAACAGCGGCCAGGCAGTTATGACATCTGCGATCGGCAGCGGTTCCGACGAGTTACTCCTTGAGACAAGAGAACTCAGAGATTCCGAAGAGTTTGATCCCGACACGGTGGCCAAAAGACAAACCCTCATCGCGCCCGAACTAACCATCTCCGGCAAAATCTTCCAGAGAAATATCCGCTATGACCGAAATACACAGCAGGTTGAGTACTATTTCCAACTGAAGCTGAGCGATGTAAAGAGCGGACTCAGATTTTGGCAGGATGAAACTCTTATCGGTAAAAGGGGCAGCAGTAGATCTGTTTCCTGGTAAAAGAGTCTAATGGAAAGTTTTTTTCAAAGGGTGGAAAAATGAAAAAAATTGCGAGCATTATTGCGCTCTGCCTGCTGGCTGCGGCGGTTGTAAACGCCGGTAATGCGCCAGGAGCTGAACAGAATCCAGCCGGCAACACCGGCAGCAAACGCAGCGCATCGGCCCCTCTTTTGAAGACTGAGCCAAACAACGCAGTTATCCGAGAAGTCATCGGCCGTGGCCGTAACAGGGACGAGGCCGTGAAGAACGCTCTGTATAGAGCAGTCGAGCAGGTAAGAGGTGTTAGGGTCGATTCCAGCAACTATGAATTTGGCTTCCGCAGTTCAGGTGTGGGAGTAGGTTACGACGGGCCCGGCCGCAGGAGAATCGAGTTCGATTCCGTAAATGTTGCCACGGACGGCACAGTCTATACGACTGAAATCGGTGGCCTGGTAAGAAGCTACAATGTTCTCGATGAAAAGCAAATCGATCAGAACAATTATGAAGTTACGCTACAGGTCGCCGTTTACGACTATGGCGCACGGGGCCGGACAGGGCGGGTCAAGATTGCCTTGATGCCCGCTAAAACACAGCAGGATGATTACGGTTTCCTGGACCAAATCATATCCGGCGACACACTTTCGTCGTTGTTCTCCCAGCGACTTGTTGCGGGACTAACTCAAACAAACAAATTCGCCGTACTTGACCGTGAAAGCATCGTTGACTTTACCAGGGAAAAAGAGATGCTCTTTTCCTTCGATGCTCCCCTTGGAGAACAGGCAAAGCTCGCTGAAACTCTTGGCGCCGATTATTTGCTCGCCGGGACTATCACCCAGGCCCAAATCGAGAAAATCGAAAGGTACCTTCGGGCCGCCAATTACACTACGAGGAAATTCAAAGCACGATTCAATTTCGATTATCGGCTTGTCGACAGCTCCACAAAGCAGGTAGTCCTGGCGTCGAATGCGCAAAAATATCTTGAGGACGAACAAGTCAGAAAGCTTGCCGACGAACAGAATCCTGCCGAATGGGACTCGGCACAGGTACGCGACGCTTTTATCTCGCTTGTGGCCAACGATGTGATTGCAGCGATTATCGACCGTGTGTATCCTATCAACGTCGCTGTGGTACAGGAGGATGGCCAGGTAATCCTGAACCAGGGTGGCCAGAGAATGAAAAATGGTATGTTGCTCGATGTCTATACAACGGGCAAGGAGGTCTTCGATAACGATACCGGAGAGTCACTCGGAAGGATCGAAAGCCATGTCGCCACCCTCGAAATTCAGAAGGTGACGCACACTATGTCAATGGCCAAAGTAGTTGCAGGCGAGGTGTCAAAAGTTTCCGTAGGTTCCGTTTGCCGTATAAGAAAGGAAAAGAGAGATTACGGCGTCGGAATGAAACCGGATGTTATTAGAACCAAAACGGGAGGAGTCAAGCTGCCGTTCGATAATTAGCGGCTATTCTCTAAACCGATTGTATTGTGACAAAGCCGTGTGTATGCACGGCTTTTTTTTGTAATAAGCTGGCTGGCACTGCCGAAAACGCTATGGCTCTGTGCGTTTCATGAATGCCTGCGGCTCCAAAACAGGCCGATATCGGCCGAATCAATGGGCTAAAATCCGGCACAGAAATGCCCGAATAAGGGGATTCTACGTGAAAACACCGGTGCAACAAGGATTTATGAGAAAAAATGTTGCAAAAAGTGAGAAAAACTATAACATTTATCTAAGAATCAAGTCTTAAATAATATCAGGAGAGGGCAAATGTGGCTCTTGGTCTATCTAAATAATCGACTATATTTGGAGGCCCTGAAAACGAAATTCAAAAACACTATCAATACTAATTGCATTGATCGGAATCATGTTTAACGGAATAGTTGTAGCACTCACGGTCGCCGTAGGTATTAGGTCTTTTGAGGCGCACATATAGATGAAAGTTATACAGGAAATAGTTGTGCTGTTGTGCAACTTTTCATTATGATTCGTACTGAAGCCGGAGAGGTTTATTTGCGTATTATATGTTGTTTGGTGGGATGTCCTTACCTTCTGAACGCTCGAAAATGCTGCCCAGATTCAGGGCGTCCGGGCCGCAACTGGTGCATTCGAGACAGCGGATACAGCGCAGGTCGTTCGGCGTCTTTTCCGGCTCGATGCCGTATTCGCACAATTCGTGACATTGGTCGCAGTGCGTGCATTTGTCGGCATCGAATCGCAGGAAGAATGCCGAGACGCGATTGAACAGCGAGAATATCGCGCCTAGCGGACAGAGCAGCCTGCACCAGGGTCTTCGTATAAAGAAGATAGCGATTAAAAACAGGGCGAGAATCGTCAGCTTCAGTACGCTCGGCCAGATAATCTCTTCGCCGGCAATCGCCTGGCCGATCATACTCGGCACCGCCGCTTCCAGTGCTCCAGCCGGGCAGATCCGGCAGACAAAAAGCGGGTGCTCTTCCCCGAAGAAGTAGGGCACCGCCAGCACCGTTCCGATCAGCACGGCGTAACGCAGATACCCGGTGACTTTGGGCAGGTCGAATTTCGGTGTCGGAACTTTGCCGGCCAGATCCTGCAGGAAGCCGAACGGACAGACCCAGCCGCATATCAGCGTGCCGAACAA
>CBDVBU010000060.1:0-12616 GCA_965372295.1 uncultured Phycisphaerae bacterium | reverse complement strand
GGGCCCGGCAGGGTTTCGCCGAGTGAAAAGCTAAACGTTGCCTGCATCGGCGTCGGCGGCATGGGGGGCAGCGATGTCGGCCAGATCAGCACGGAAAATATCATTGCGCTGTGCGATGTGGATTTCAAACACGCGGCCGGCACGTTTAAGCGGTATCCTAACGCAAAGAAATACCGCGACTTCCGCAAAATGCTGGATAAGGAAGGCAAGAACATCGATGCGGTTACGGTATCGACGCCGGACAATTTGCACGCCGTCGCAGCTATGGCGGCTATAAAAATGGGCAAGCATGTTTATTGCCAAAAGCCGCTGGCGCACGACATTTATGAGGTCCGCCGGCTTACCGAAGCCGCCCGCGAGCACAATGTGATGACGCAGATGGGCATCCAGATTCACGCTTTAGGGGAAGTTAAGAGTGTGGCGGAGATTATTAAATCGGGGCTGATCGGTAAGGTGCGAAAGGTGGATATATTCAGTAACAAGAACTGGGGTGGCGGTACACGGCCCAAGGAGTCCGAGCCGGTACCTAAAACGCTCGACTGGGATTTATGGCTTGGCCCGGCGCCTTGGCGGCCTTACCATTCGACTTATCTGCCCGGCCAGTGGCGCCGCTGGTGGGATTTCGGAACAGGTACGTTAGGCGACATGGGTTGTCACATCATCGACCCTGTGTGGTGGGCCTTGGATTTGAAATACCCCACGAGCGTGGAGGCCAAACCCGGCAAGTTTAATAATGAGACTTATCCGGAAGCGACAATAGCACGATGGGAATTTCCAGCCCGCGGCGAGTTGCCGCCGGTAACCGTTACATGGTATGACGGTTCCAACAGACCACCCAGGCCTCCGGAGCTTGAGCCGGGGCGCAAGCTGCCCGGTCAGGGCGGGCTGTACTACGGTGAAAAGGGCACTTTACTCGCTCCTCACATGGGCAATCCGCGGCTGATCCCCGAATCGAAAATGAAAGGCTTCAAGATGCCGGAGCCGTTCCTTGGCAGGGGAGTAAATCATTACCAGGAATGGATCAGGGCATGTAAGGGCGGTCCGAAACCGTCGGCCAATTTTGACTACTCCGGCCCGCTGAGCGAGACCATTCTTTTCGGCAACGTTTCAGCCCTTGCCGGCGAGAAATTGTCCTGGGACGGCCCGAACCTCAAAGTTACCAATCTACCCGAGGCAAATAACTACCTGAGACGCAAATATCGCAAGGGTTGGAGATTATAGTTATACTATTTTCGATATTAACAACGTCTTAACTAATTTAGGAGAAAAAGAAATGAACAAGAAAATGAAAGTAATGGTTGGTATGCTGGCGTTTGCTTTGTGTGTTTGCGGCTTACCGGAAGCGAATGCAGCGGGCCAGGAGAACTGGAAACTGGGTATGCAGGCGTACAGCTTCAAGGAATTCACTTTCTTCGAGGCGGTGGACAAGAACAAGGCGCTTGAAATGAAATACATTGAGGCCTATCCCGGCCAGAAGCTCAGCAAGGAAAAATCCGATGTAAAGGTGGGCCATAACATGTCTTCCGCGGATAGAAAGCTGATGCTGCAAAAGTTGCGTGAGTCCGGCGTCAAACTGATGAATTACGGCGTGGTGGGCCTGCCTAACAACGAGGCGGAATGCCGGAAGGTGTTCGACTTCGCCAAAGAGATGGGTATCGAGACGATAGTCTCCGAGCCGCCGGAGGATGCGCTCGATTTAATCGAAAAGCTGTGTGAAGAATATAAAATTAACATGGCGATCCACAATCATCCCAAGCCTTCGCATTATTGGGATCCTGATACCGTGCTGAAAGTTTGCAAAGGGCGCAGCAAACGAATCGGCGCATGCGCCGATACGGGCCACTGGACGCGTTCCGGTGTCGATCCGCTCAAAGCAGTCAAGAAACTCGGCGCGGCCAAGCGCATCATCAGCTTTCACTTCAAGGACCTCAACGAGTTCGGAATTCGCAATGCGCACGATGTGCCCTGGGGCACGGGTGTGGGCCAGGCCGGGGCGATATTGGCCGAACTGGACCGTCAGAAATTCAAGGGCGTATTCTCGATAGAGTACGAGCACAACTGGCTCAACTCGATGCCCGAGATATCCAAATGTGTGGCGTTCTTCAGGAAGACCGCCGCCGGGCTTAGCGACGTCAAGTACGAGAGACTCTTCAGGAAGAACCTTTCGAATGCCATAATGGAAGCCGGCTCCTGGGCTTTTGACGCCGATGGTGTTCTTGCGCCCACACCGAGCGGCCACGGCACCATCTGGACCAAGGAACGCTACGGTAACTACATACTTGAACTCGATTTCAAAGTCCCCGAAAAGGGCAATAGCGGCGTCTTTATCCGCGGCGCAGATTTAAAGAACTGGATCCACACCACGATTGAAATCCAAATTCACGCCACAACCGATGGAGCCAGGCACGGGCAGTGCGGCGCTGTTTATGACTGCCTGTCGCCGTCGAAGGATGCGACAAAGAAACCGGGTGAGTGGAACCACTATGTCATCACCTGTCTGGACAACAAGATTTATATCAATCTCAACGGCGAAGAGATTATCGATATGGACCTGAACCTCTGGACCGAGGCCGGCAAGAATCCGGATCCTCCGGCCGGCCCGGGAACCAAAAATAAGTTCCGCTACGCCTACAAGGATATGGCTCGCGAAGGGCATATTGGCTTCCAGTATCACGGCAACCCCATCTGGTTCAAGAATCTTAAAATCAAATCACTTGACTAAAGACTAATTATAATGAGGTACATACTAATGAAAAACAGGAAAAACAACGCCATCGTTTGCAGCGGGACGGTTCTGGTCGCCGTGATTCTGGCTTTCACTTTATTTGGAATGTCCATAGTCGGCGGCCAGCAGACCGCACTCGCGGGCGATTCGGATTCATCGCAGGAGTGGGTCTCGATATTCAACGGCAAAGACCTGACCGGCTGGGACGGCGACCCTCGCCTCTGGTCGGTTAAGGACGGTGTCATTCGAGGCCAGACCACTATTGCCAACCCCGCTCGCGGCAACACTTTCCTTATCTGGCGCGGCGGTAAGCTCAGGGACTTCGAACTGAAAATCAAATTCCGCATCCAGAACGGCAACTCCGGCATCCAGTATCGCAGCAAGGAAACCGATAAGTGGGTCGTCGGCGGATATCAGGCCGAGGTCGAGAACAATCCGGGCAAGGTCGGATTCCTCTACCACGAAAGAGGCCGGGGCTGGCTGGTCAATGTCGGCGATCTTATGGTCATCGACGAGAAAGGCAAGAAAGAGGTCGTCGGCAACGTTTCGGATGTCGACGAGCTTATCAAGGCCGGCTACTACAAGGACAAGGACTGGAACGAGTATCTCATCATCGCGCAGGGTAACCACCTGAAACATTATCTCAACGGCTACCAGACGATGGAGTTGATCGACAACGACCGCCTGACCAACCCGGGCGATCCGAAGGACCGCAAGGGTGCTGCAAGGCAAGGGATTCTGGCGCTCCAAATTCATGCCGGCCCGCCAATGGTTGTGGAGTTCAAGGATATTAGTGTCAGGCATCTCGACGAGCAGAAGTACGGCGATGCACAACTTCTCTTCAACGGCAAGAACCTGGACGAATGGCAATTTAAGGACAACCAGAAGAGTAAATGGGCCGTCGGCAAAGCTAAAGTTTCACCACGGAACCCCAAACAGTTGGTGGCCGAGAAAGGTCGGGGCGAAATGATCAACCTGGCCGCCAAGCACGGAGCCAGTATCGACATCTTCTCCAATACTAAGTTCGGCGACTGCCGGATCGAGCTGCAGGTAATGGTGCCGCAAGGCTCCAATTCCGGCATTTACGTTATGGGCGAGTATGAAATACAGGTGCTGGACAGTTGGGGCCGGCAGAAAATGACCGGCGGTGATATGGGCGCGGTTTACGGCGCCAGTCCGCCTCGCGTTAACGCCAGCAAAAAACCCGGACAATGGCAGAAGTACATCATTGATTTCCAGGCACCGAAGTTCGATTCATCGGGGAAAAAGACCGAAAAAGCCAAACTGCTCAAGGTAGAGCTTAACGGCCAGGTCCTGCACGAGAACCTTGTAATGGAGAAACAAACACCCGGCGGCGTTATTGGCAGAGAAGAGCCGCCCGGACCATTGATGTTCCAGGGCAACCACGGGCCCGTGGCGTATCGCAATATCATAGTTAAACCCTTGAAGAAGTAACCGAAAGTTAGCGTATAGCGTGTAGCGGACAGGCCCGTGTGTTGCTTATATTGTTTGACAGTTCGGCACGGTGGTGCTATATTGCACCGGAAGTCGAATTGATGACAAACTTGTTAAATTTTTTGGAGTCGATAGAAGAAAAATGGGTAATCAAAAAACTGTTAAAGAAATAGACAGACGTAGTTTTCTGCGTTCGACGGCGGCGGTGGGAGCCGGTTTGGCATTTTCGCCGATGGCTTTAGGACAGGCAGGCGGCGGAAAACCGGATGATATAAACGTGGCTTTACTTGGAGCCGGAGCACAGGGACAGGTCCTGATGAACGCCTGCCGGAATATCCCCGGCATTCGTTTCAAGGCCGTCTGTGACATCTGGACAGCTTATAACCAGAAACGCGTCTCACGTACGCTCAAAGCCTACCGCCACGTGCACAATACGTATGTGGACTACAAGGAAATGCTCGATAAGGAAAAAGATCTTGACGTGGTCATCGTCGCAACGCCTGACTTCTGGCATTCTGAGCATGCGGTGGCCTCCCTTGAGGCCGGATTGAACGTTTATTGCGAAAAAGAGATGTCCAATACGCTCGAAGGCGCCAAGAAGATGGTGGAAGCGGCGAAGAAATCGGGCAAGCTAATGCAGATCGGTCATCAGCGCCGCAGCAATCCTCGCTATAGACATGTTTACGACAAAATGATAACCGGCGCGAAGCTGCTGGGTAAGATAACCACTATTAACGGCCAGTGGAATCGCAGCAAGACGGCGTGCGAGGATTTGGGCTCGCCAAGAAATGCTGGGATTGACCAGGCCACCCTGGAAAAGTACGGTTTCAAATCGATGCAGCAGTTTAGAAACTGGCGCTGGTACAAGGGACTCGGCGGCGGCCCGATCGTTGATTTAGGTTCGCATCAGATCGACATTTATAGCTGGTATCTAGGCGCCAATCCCAAGTCCGTCATGGCCAGCGGCGGCATCGACTACTGGAAACCGCCAGTTACTAAAATAGCGCACGACTGGTACGACAACGTCATGGTCATCTATGAGTATGAGGTTGGCGACCGGACCGTCAGGGCGTTTTACCAGACAATAACGACCAACAGCAGCCAGGGGTATTTTGAGACCTTTATGGGCGACGAAGGCTCGCTGGTAATCTCGGAAGCCGCCGGACGCGGCACGGTTTACCGCGAGGCATGGGTCCCGGCGGAGAACTGGGAAAAGTGGGTCAAGATGGGCTTCATCAAGGTGCCGGTTGAGCCGGAAGAGGAAAAATCCGCCGGCGACGCCGTGCTGGATGTGCGCGAATCACCAAAGCCACCGAGCTACGACATCCCGGTTACAATGGAAGGCAAGCCGTATCATCAGCCGCACCTTGAGAACTTCTTCGATGCCGTACGCGGCAAGGCCAAACTGAATTGCCCAGCCGAGATCGGATACGAAACGGCAGTGACGGTATTGAAAGTGAATGAAGCGGTGGCAGCCGGCAGGAAGCTGGAGTTCAAACCGGAAGACTTCGAGGCGTAAACATTCGGTTACGGTAGCCGTTCTGTAAGATAAATATTAATGCATTGAGAGAGAAAGATTGAGCTTACATTGAGAAAAGGATGGATCAACCATTTCCGATTTCCGATTTCCGATTTCCGATTTAAAATCGGAATTCGTAAATTGAAAATCGAAAATCTGGTATTGTGTTTGCTGGCCTTGTGTCTTCCCGCTACCGCTGCTGAAACCGAACAGAAACTTCTCGGTGATGAAAGTGACGGCAGCCGGGCGCATCCGATTCATCGACTCGAGCTGCTCGCCGAACCGGGCGAGGAAGGCGCCGAACCTGTTAAGATTGACCCGAATATTGACACCGCCGAAGAGGTGCTTTTGCCTTTTTCTACACGCCAGACGTGTGGTGAGTGTCACAGCTACGGGATTATCAAAAAGGGCTGGCATTTTAACTCTGTTGATCCGAATGCCGAGAGCGGCCGGCCGGGCCAGCCATGGATATATGTCGATGCCCGAACCGGCACGCAGATACCGCTTTCTTATCGCTCCTGGCCGGGCACATTCAAGCCCGGGCAGTTCGGCCTGAGCGACCGCGAATTCACTAAAATCTTCGGCCGGCAGACACCGGGCGGCGGTGCCGGGGAGACCGACGACGAAGTAGAAGTAATGCGACAATACGTCTCCGGCAAGCTGGAGATTAACTGCCTGAGCTGCCATAGTGGAGACCCGCGACAGGACCAGGGCGGAACGACCGGGTACGCCGTGCAGATAAGCCGCGGCAATTTCCGCTGGGCGGCGGCCGCATCTTCCGGCCTGGCTACGGTCACCGGCTCTGCCAACGACATGGACGAAATGTACGATCCGTTCGACCCGTTTTCGGTCGAATCGGCACAGGGCGGAAAGAAAAAGCCGCCGGCAATCACGTATCATAAGAACGTGTTTGACCATGATAACAGCGTGTTTTTTAATACCCTCAGAGAGGTTCCTTCGCACCGGTGTTACTTCTGCCACTCGAATCTCTATATAGGCGCCGAAGAGACAGAAAAATGGTCCGCGGACGAGGATATCCACCTGAAAGCCGGGCTGACCTGTGTTGATTGTCACCGTAACGGGATCGACCACAACATCGTTCGCGGGTACGCAGGCGAAGAGGACGAATCGGGCAATGAGCTTGCGGCGGCTTCCTCCTGCGAAGGATGTCACCTCGGAGAACATTCTGCTTCGAATCCAACCGCCGGTCGTCTTAGCGCCCCGGTTCCCGAACACCGCGGCATCCCGCCGGCGCATTTCGAAAGACTAACCTGCACTGCCTGTCACTCCGGCCCATGGCCTGCCGACAAGACGCACTTGACTAAGACTTCGATGGCCCATCGCCTCGGGACGCCGAACGTGAACAAGGCCCGCGAGATGCTGCCGCACATCGCCTCTCCTGTTTTCGCAAAACAGGCCGACGGCAAAATCGCACCTCACAAGCTTATTTGGCCTGCATTCTGGGGTGTTCTTAAAGACGATAGCGTCACGCCGGTTGAACTCGGAACCGTCACGAAAGTTATCGGGGACGTGCTCTCAAAGGAGAAGTTGCCGTTCTCAGGTGACTGGCCTGAATTGGCGGCCGACCATATCGTTAAAGGCCTGACCGCTCTGGCATCCGGCGGTTCACCGGAAGGAATGACCGTTTATATCAGCGGCGGCAGACTATACAGCCTCGATGATTCGGGGCAACTGAGCGAACAGAAGGACCACCCGGCGGCGAAACCTTACTTGTGGCCCATCGGTCATGATGTCAGGCCGGCGGCCCAGTCCTTGGGTATTCGCTATTGTACGGATTGTCACGGGACTGAGGCGCCTTTCTTCTTCGGGGACGTTACCGTCGATACTCCTGTTGTTGCGGCCCGGGAATCTAAAAAAATGGTTGAGTTCCAGGATATCTCCCCATTCTATGCCTGGGCGTTTGCCTTCTCATTCGTGTTCCGTACCTGGATGAAGATGATTGTTCTTGGTTCATGTGCGGTTATGGCCGTCGTTTTGTTGTTATATGCGCTGAAGGCCCTGGCTTGCGTTGTAAAAACGCTGGCCGGAGAAAATTAGTAGCTCTTGCTTTAATACATGTGAGTGATATGTTTCAAACGATCTCAATAGTCGCATTTTTAGTTACCATCGGTGCCCTGGCACTAAATTGCATTGTTTCTCCCTGCAAGGAATGCTGGCGGCATCCCTTGAGAAAACTGGTACAGCTTTTTACGCTGCTCTTTATCGAACAGAAGCTGAGTCCGGCGGGGGTTTTAAGGAAACTGGTTTATCTGCTGGCACTGCTTTGCTTTGTCGTGTTAGCGTTCACGGGCTTCTACCCGACGATTGTTTTGGGTAAGCACATTTCCGGCTACCTGGTAATGGTGCATGCTACGTTCGCGCCGGTTTTTGCAATCTGCCTGGCGGTTCTGGCTGTGATGTGGGCACGTAACAGCCGCTTCGCCGGTAGTGACTGGCCATGGTTTCAGCGCTTTGTTCGACGTATTACTCTGACTAAAAGCACCGGCAAAGAAGCGCCTCCTAAAAGCTCCGAACTCGGGCAGAAGATATCTTTTTGGCTGATAATCTTTTTGGCTTTGCCGCTGGCCTTGTCGATTGTTTTGAGCATGTTCCCAATTTTCGGAACGCATTGGCAGGAACTTCTTTTAGAGATTCACCGTTACACCGCTTTGGTGTTTTTCCTGGTGGCAATCGTTCATATTTACCTGATGATCCGGTGTAAGGTGAACGAATAACGTCCGGATAGCCTGTTCTTTTATAGTTTGTCGGGGTCGCTGGCGCAGAATATTAAGTTTGTGGCCCATTTTATACACAGACGCAGATTACAGCCTAATCCATTGTGATAGGCTTTCGGTTTATTTATAGCGTTTTCTTATGCACAAAGGGGCTCGTTTAGAAGGGCCGGAAAGGAGAAAGAGCCGATGGCCAACGTAAAAGTCGCTGTTGTGGGGCTTGGATTTGGTGCCGAGTTTATCCCCATTTATCAAAGACACCCCGATGCCGAGTGTTACGCCATTTGCCAAAGGAACGAAGATCACCTCAACGAAATAGGCGACCAGTTCAGTATCGAAAGGCGCTTCACGAAGTTCGAAGATCTTTTGGGCATTGACGAGTTGGATGCAATCCACGTTGTCTCACCGATTGCCGATCACGCCTGGATGTCGCTTGAATCCCTGAAAGCGGGCAAACACACCTGTTGCACCGTCCCGATGGCTACTACCAAGGAAGACTGCCTTGCAATTGCCGAGGCACGCGAGAAATCCGGCAAAGTCTATATGATGATGGAAACAGCCGTATACGGCCGGGAGTTTCTCTATGCCAAAGAGTTGGTCGAATCGGGCAAATTAGGCAAGATACAATTTCTTCGCGGCTCACATCAGCAGAACATGGGCCTGCCGGGCTGGCCGGAATACTGGTACGGTTTTCCGCCGATGCACTATGCAACTCATGCTGTCAGTCCTTTGTTGTGCCTTGCGAAAAAGCGCGCCGAATCTGTCGTCTGTCACGGCTCGGGCCGGATTCAGGAGGATTATATTAAGCGATACAATTCGCCTTTCGCGGCTGAAACCGCCATTATCAAACTCGCCGATTCCGACCTTGCCTGCGAGGTGACCAGGTCGCTGTTTAATACGATCAGGCAATACAGGGAAAGTTTTGACGTATACGGCACAGAGTTGTCGTTCGAATGGGAACAAACCGCAGGCGATGGCCCGGTTATCTATTCCGGCTATGAGGACGCCGAGAGAATAGAGATTCCCGACTACGGACACCTGCTGCCGAAAGAAATCGCGCCTTTCACGGGGCACGGCGTTTATGATGAGGAACACGAGCACACGTCCTTCATCCAGGGAAGCGGGCATGGTGGCTCTCATCCGCATCTGACGCACGAGTTTGTTCGCGCGATTGTTGAAGACAGGAAATCCGCCGTCGATGCGGGTACGGCGGCGAACTGGACTATGGTGGGAATCTGCGCCCACGAATCGGCGATGAACGACGGCGAAAGAATTCAAATCCCGCAGACGGATTAGCTGCTTTCTCGCCGCTGACAAATTTCTCGTAAATCCGTTAAAAAACTGGTTGTTTCGAAACGCAACTGTTATATTTATCGTGGAAAGTCCGGCGGTGTGCCGGTGGCATATATTCGAGGCAGTTATTTTTAGGAGATCGAATTATGAGTAATGGAACGTTACCGGATTATCTTAGCATGGCCAAGCCCAACCCGCTTGGGAATCGGGCCCCTTGGTACAAGAACACAGCACCCACGTATGCCGGGATTATGCTGTGGTTTGTTTTCTGGCAGGATGTTCCTACTGGAGCCGGGGCGGTCGGTGGTGTGCTGTCGCATGGATTGGGGACTGCACTTTTAGGTCTGATCATGGCAGCGTTGCTGTGCCACTTCCTCTACTACCTGGTTCCCGCAATGCTCGGTATGAAAACGGGTCTGCCCCTCTACATCGTCGGTACCTCCACCTACGGAGCGACCGGGGGTTTCGTACTGCCCGGTTTTGTGATGGGCATGTTGCAGTTCGGCTGGTTAGGCGTCAACTCCTGCTTCTCCGCAGCATTCCTTGTCAAGCCGTTCTATCCGGATCTTGGCCTCATGGAGGTTATCAGCACGCCTCCCCATATTGTAGTTACCATTGCCTGGGCGGCAGCGGCGGCTTTTATGGGCTTGAAGGGAATCCAATACGTCGCCAAGGTGGCCACCTATCTGCCTCTGATCCCGTTGATCATACTTATCGTGTTGTTCCTCTGTTCTGCCGGTGGGCTGAGTTCTTTTGATCCCGCCCAGGTCGGAGTGACCGCCGAAGCGCCAGGCTTGGGTGCCATAGGTGTGATCGCGGTGCTGTTGACGTATGTGATTGGCTTCTTTGCGACGGCAGGCGCCGCTGGAACTGACTTTGGCATGAACAGCCGCGACAGCAAAGACGTGTCAATGGGCGGATTGGTTGGGATAGCCGGAGCAACCATCCTTGCCGGTGGGCTTGCGTTGTTAATCGTTGCAGGTACGTTTGGTTCGGGTAAGGCAACAGATATATCCGTTTTGAATCCAACCCAACTGATGGGTATACTGGTGGGCGAGAAGACAGGTGCGATATTCATGTATCTGTTGGCGATCGCTGCATTCCCGCCTGCCTGCTTCTCCGCGTTTATTGCGGCCAACAGCTTCAAAACCACGTTGCCAAAAGTGAGTCCTTTTATCACTGTAGGAATTGGTACAGCCGTAAGCATTCTGCTGGCAGCGACCGGTTGGGCTGCGCAAGTCATATCAGTCTTTACGGTTATAGGTGCTTCCTTTGGCCCGGTCTGCGGTGCGATGATGGTTGACTACATCATGGCCGGCAAGAAATGGGCCGGTCCTCGGGCCGGTTGGAATCCGGCCGGCTGGATTTCCTGGGCTGCCGGCTTTATCGTGGGCATGTTGCCGCTTGTGAGCAGTGTGAACATCCCGGCGGCGCCGCTGATGGCCTTTATTGTCGGTGCCGTGCTTTACTTCATCTTGGCCAAGGCCGGCATGGAATCGAAAGTTCTTGAAATGCCTGCCGCTCCTGCTGAAGCCGAGGCTGCACCGGCGGAAAAGGCTCAGGGCGAAGAAAAGAGCGAGTAATATTTAGAGAATTTGTGAATATTCTCACTGCTTGAAGAAATTGGTTAGTACGGCAGGGATTCGGGAATAAACCGGATTCCTGCCGTGTTTTTATGGAAATTCGGGTTTGATACTAAACGTATTATTAACAGGCACTTGCGTGCGGATTTTATGGGGTTGTATCCTCTGTGGTATATAAATAAAAGAAAAAAATATACTTTTCAGCAGCTTGACAACGTCATACAAATAGGATAGCATCAATGCTTTAGTTTTGTGGGTAATACCAATTGTATATAATTTATGATTTTGAGGTAAAAAGAAAATGAAGATGAAAAATTTTGGTTCAATTGTAAAAATCTGTGTTTGTGTGTTGATTACGATGTCTTTATGCCTTATCCCATCCTGCAAGAAATCGGAACCTTCCGATGAGGGCTCCAGCCAACAGTCCGTTAGCGCAACTCCTCCAACAACTCCTGCTCCGAGTACGGTCGAGCCGGTCGCAGAAGAGCCTGAGAAGCCTGCCGAAACTGTTGCTGAGATACCTACGGTCGAAACGGAAGCACCGGCTGCTGCCGATACTGCAGGTCTTGTTCCGATTGAAATTAAGCTGCCCAAGCCGATGTTCGTCGGCACGCCGCAGGATACGAAGGTACCTAATCTCGAAAAACCGCTGGGCAAGGCACGCCCGCCGTTCCTGGCCCCTGAGGGAACAAAAAATGTCGCCTTGGGCAAACCGATTGCCAGTAGTGACGAAGAACCGATCATTGGCGAGATCGAAATGATCACCGATGGTGATAAGGAAGCGGCCGACGGCAGTTATGTCGAGTTAGGCCCGTTTGTGCAGCACGTCACGATCGACCTGGAAGCAATGCACGAGATTTATGCCATTGTGGCGTGGCATTTTCATAAGCAGGCCCGTGTTTATTTTGATGTAGTCGTGCAGGTTGCTGATGATGCTGATTTTATCACTAACGTCAAGACCGTCTTCAATAATGACATTGACAACTCTGCCGGACTCGGCGTCGGCAAAGATAAGCACTACACGGAAACTAACGAGGGCAGACTTTTCGATGTGCTTGCCCAGGGCGTCAAGACACGTTATGTCCGTCTCTATAGCAACGGCAATACCAGCAACGACCTGAACCATTATATTGAGGTCGAGGTTTACGGCAAGCCGGTAAAATAACATGGTTAAAAAGGGTTGCGTCCTTATTTTGGCCGCGGCAATTGTTGCGCTCGCGCTGCGCTTGCCGCGGCTTGAGCAGCGTCCGATGCACGGTGACGAGGCGGTTCACGCCATCAAGTTCGGGGATTTGCTTGAGCAGGGCGT
>CBDVBU010000059.1:0-12980 GCA_965372295.1 uncultured Phycisphaerae bacterium | reverse complement strand
ACCAGACTACACGCGAGGTCCTGCCGCCCGATGAACGGCCCATGAGCAAGTACAACGGCAACGGTTTCCGCCTGGACGGCGGCAGCGGCGGAAATCGTGAGTATAGCGGCGACATATACCTTCTGCCCTACTGGCTGGGCAGATATCTAAATAAAATCAAGTAAGGAGATCTGATTCGTGTTAGGTGGGCTCGATTATGTTGTGGTTATCGCGTACCTGATCGGCATCATGCTGCTCGGGTTCTATTTCAAACGTTACGTTCACTCCTCCGAGGATTATTTTCTCGCCGGCAAGTCCCTGCCGTTCTGGGCTATTGGCATGTCGATCGTAGTCTCTGACATCGGGGCACAGGATTTCGTCGGAGTATCGGGCCAGGCGTATCGATACGGGATTGCGGTGGGCAACTTCGACTGGATCGGATCTGTGCCGGCAATGTTGCTGGGGGCATTTATTTTTATTCCATATTTCTGGAAGGCGGGGCTCTATACGATCCCGGAATATCTGGGCAAGCGTTACAACGATTACGTCCGCACGATAGCCTCGGCAACCTGGATTATTTTCTTCGCCTTTAATCTTGGGGTCGTCTTCTGGGCCAGTGCTAAATTACTAAACACACTTATGGGCTGGCCTTTCTGGCAGTCAATCATCATCACAGCCACCGTGGTCGGAGTTTATACCTTCTTCGGCGGGCTGGCTGCCGTAGTCCTGACCGACGTCATACAATTGGTCGTAATGTTTGCAGGCGGCGCCCTCATTGTCGTCCTGGGACTTTACCGTGTCGGAGGCTGGGATGGCCTGGTCGATAAGATTACCGCCCAGGGACATTCATTCAGCGATTATTTTCAATTAATCCAGCCGACGGACACTAAAACTCCTTTCCCCTGGACGGGGATTCTTTTCGGCCTGACCTTCGTAATGGCCAATGCTTACATGATAGGCAACCAGGCGATTGTCCAGCGGTGCCTGGCAGCCAAAAGCGAATGGGACGCCAAGGCCAGCATGGTCTTGGGGGCGTTCCTGAAAATGTTTATCCCCGTGCTGGTATTATTTCCCGGCCTGATTGCGATTGTTTTGTATCCCAACCTGAAAGACGGCGACAACGCTTTTGCATTGCTCGTCAAAGAATTACTCCCCGCCGGCTGGGGATTGATGGGATTGATGTTTGCCGCCCTCCTGGCAGGGTTGATGTCCAGCATCGATTCGATGCTGAATTCGACCGCGACGTTGTGGACGAAAGATATTTACGAAAAATATATAAGAAAGGACGCCTCCGACCGGCACTACTTGATAGTGGGACGGACGGCAACGATTGTACTATTAATTTTCGGCGTGATGACATCGCCGGTAAGCCAATACTTCGCCGGGATATATATCGCTATACAAACGTTCCTGTCTTTCTTCCAGGGGCCCGTTTTTTCGGTTCTCATGTTAGGTATTTTCTGGCGAGGCACTACACAATGGGGTGGGCTGTTCGGCCTGCTGGGAGGAATTACAGTTTCCGCTACGCTTTATATTTTCAAAGGGTACCTGTTTCAAATCGAGGACCCATTCCTTTATGTTTCCTGGTGGTCGTTCCTGGCCGGGCTGGTTATTGCTATAGTAGTCAGCCTCTTCACCCGGCCGCACCCGGATGAACGGTTGTACGGATTAGTATACCGGCTGCCGGAACCAAAACCAAACACGGCACAAGTTGGGGTTTAAGCAGAATGTTAAAAGCTTTAAGATATGTTCTTAATTTCGAATGGTTGGCCGGCGTCTCATTGGGCGCCGCCAAGAACGTTTTTCTTGTCCTGTTCGTTTTGATAGGAATTCTGGTCTTGCTGATTCCGAACGACTACATTTTCAAAGGGGCAAAAAAAAGAAAATGGTGGTTTAACCTGAAACTCTGGGCGCTGGGCGATCTGGCCTTTATTTTTATCACGTACTATATTTTCTAAGGCCTCAGAAATCTGCCCCGCCAGCGGTTTAAAGCAGTTCCTCAGCATTGTCATATATCTTTTTAATGGCCTTCGCGACCAGATCCATGTCTGCTTTTGTCCCCATCAATATCGAGTGATGAAAACAAACCGATTCTTCTGTAAAAATTCTATGGCAAACCGGCAGTTCGCAACCGGCCGGATCGATTTGCTGCCAGTGCTTTTTACTCAACTTGTACCGCCGGGGCTTCGTATGGGGAGTATATAATGCACACGCATTCAGAGGTTCATAACTTGCCTCAACCGAACATCCCAGTTCTTTGCCCAGCGCCTCTCTGAATTTCCTGACGTCGAGGCCCTTAAATTTGCCCTTATCGTATCTGAACGAGAAATTGTAACACGCCCCCAATGTTTCTGTTTTATCGTTTTTCATCGGCAGGACACCTGGCAGCTCCGTGAGCAATGAGTTTAAATATTTTGCATTTTCGCCCCGAATACGGTTTTGTTCCGGCAGTCTTTTCAGCGATTCAATCAGCAGGGCCGCCTGAAAATCCGTCATCCGGTAGTTGCCCGACTGAATCAAATCACCTTCGCTGCCATAGAGTCCCGCACCCTTATCGGCGGACTCTTGATTCTCAGGTCTTCTGCCGCAATTCCGAAGCGCATCGAGCTTCTCGAACAGTTGTGGATCGCTTGTAGTAACGGCCCCGCCCTCCCCTGCCGTCATAAGCTTCGAGAGCTGAAAGCTGAAACTTCCCGCGTCACCGATGCTGCCGGCTTTCTTTCCCTTCCGCTCGCCCCCATGCTTATGGGCGCTGTCCTCGATGACCCGGAGATTGTGTTTGCGCGCGATCTCCATAATAGCATCCATGTCGGCAAAACATCCGTAAAGGTGCACGGGGATAATCGCTTTGGTTCGCGGCGTGATGGCCTTTTCCACCTCAGCCGGGTCGATACACCAGTTGTCCTGGCTAACGTCAACGAGCACGGGAACGGCATTCACATCCAAAACCGCGCCGGCCGTCGCCTGCCAGGTCAGCCCGGGGACAATCACCTCATCGCCCAATCCGACGCCGCACGCCTCCAGGGCGAGCTGCAAAGTAACGGTTCCATTGGCCGCCGATATGGCATATTCGGCCCCGATGAATTTCGCAAAGGCCTTGTTGAATTCCAACTCCTTCGGGCCGTTATACGACCAGACTCCGCTTCTTAAGACCTCAAGCAGGCCCTTCTCTTCATTTTCATCCCATACAGGCCACTTGGGCCATGGATTCGCTTTAGCATCCCGTAGCGGCTCGCCGCCATTGATGGCTAACTTACTCATTCTATTATTTCCTTTCTACATGTCCATACCAACTCGACCGCAACAGGATAACAAACTTATCTGATAGTTGCAACTATGTCCCACATTCTGTACCATCAATTACCTAACAAGCTTTAATGAAGGGCCGACGTTGTAACGGGCAGGTTATGAACCCACATAATTCTCAGTATGATAGATCACTTACCGCCGACTGGATGATTCAGGCGTCTTCGGAAATTAGCCTAACGCCGGAGCGGATTTCCAGACCGGGCCTTGATACGCGCCGCTGGTTTCCGACAAACGTCCCCTCGACAGTATTAGCCGCCCTCGTGGAGAACGGCGTGTATAAGAATCCTTATTTCGGCATGAATCTGAGTGAAATCCCCAGCGAACCGTTCGAGAAACCGTGGTGGTACCGAACGGAATTTCAACTGTCGCCGAAAGACGCCGCCGGGACTGTTCTGCTTGAATTCGACGGCATAAACTACAGTGCGAACATCTGGCTGAACGGAAACCGGATCGCGCCGGCAACCGAGGTCAGAGGCGCCTTCCGCCAATTTCAATATGACATCTCGGAATTCGTTTCCGAAGGCGCCAACGCACTTGCGTTAGAAGTGATTCCTCCGAAGCCGGGTGATTTTTCCACCGGTTTTGTCGACTGGAATCCCCCGCCGCCCGATCGCAATATGGGAATTTTTCGCACCGTCAGATTGCGATTTTGCCGGGGCGTCTCAATCGAACAGCCCTTCGTCCAAACCAAATTGAATCTGGAAACGCTCGACGGAGCGTCACTAACCGTCACTGTAGAGCTGGCCAATCATGGGCAACGCAGCGTATCGGGAATTCTCGAAGGCGAAATTGAATCGTTAAGATTCAGCAAGGCCACAGATATAGAACTAAAAGAGCGAAAAATCGTAGAGTTTGCAGATCTGAAAATTAAAAATCCAAAAATCTGGTGGCCATATCAATTGGGCCGGCCGAATTTGTACGATTTGCATTTGAAATTTACGGCAGACAGCAAGATATGTGATGTCACGCGTATAAAATTTGGGATTCGCGAAATCGAAGACTATACGAACGACGGCGGCCACCGGGGATTCAAGATCAACGGGAGAAAAATCCTGATCAAAGGGGCTGGTTGGACGGATGACCTGCTGCTTGCCGACACGCCGCAGATCATCGACGCGCAGTTGCGATACGTCAGGCACATGAATCTAAACTGCATCCGCCTGGAGGGCATCTGGGGTAAGGACCATACGCTGTACGACTTATGCGACCGGTACGGCATACTGATGATGGTCGGCTGGAGCTGTCACTGGGAGCACGAACAATACCTCGGAAAACCGGTTGACGACCGCTACGGGGGCGTAACTTGCCCGGATGATATCGAACTGATTGCCCAATCGTGGCAGGACCAGGTTCTCTGGCTGAGAAATCACCCGAGCATCTACGTCTGGACCGTTGCCAGCGACAAGGTACCGGAGCCGGAGCTGGCGCGAAGATATATCGAGACTTTTCGCCGATACGATCCATCCCGCCCCTACCTGGCATCGACTGGCGGCGTGGGCAGCGAACAGCAAATCATCGGCAAAGACGTCGTCATCAGTGAAATCTGCGGCCCCTCGGGCGTCAAGATGCTCGGCCCTTATGCGTACACGCCGCCGGTCTACTGGTACACGGACAAGACTCTCGGCGGAGCCTACGGTTTCAATACGGAGACATCGCCCGGAGCAATCGTGCCTACGCTGGAGAGCATCAAAAAAATGATTCCCGAAGAGCACCTGTGGCCGATTGACAAATTCTGGGATTACCACTGCGGATTGAACGAATTTAGCACACTGGATCGGTATCGGGAAGCGATAAATCGCCGCCACGGCAAGCCGGCCGGCATCGAGGATTTCGCCGTAAAGGCACAGGCCTTAAATTACGAATTGATGCGGCCGATGTTCGAAGCGTTTCGGGCCAACAAAGGTGCCGCCACCGGAATCGTCCAGTGGATGCTCAACGCCGCCTGGCCGAAGATGTACTGGCAGCTTTATGACAAATATCTAATGCCGACAGGAGCGTTCTACGCCGCAAAGAAGGCATGCGAACCATTGCATTTGCTCTACAACTATGGCGACCGCGGCATCTACATTGTAAACGACCATTTAGCAGCATTCCGGAACCTAAAGGCGACGATCCGTGTTCTGGATATCAATTCCGCGGAAGTCTTCAACAGAGCACTCTCGCTCGAAGCCCAACCCGAATCGTCGGCCAAAATCTTCGAGCTTCCAGAAATTGAAAACATCAGCACGACTTATTTTCTCGATCTCAGGCTCAATAATGAAAAGGATATTGAAATCGGCAGCAACTTTTACTGGCTGTCAACCAGGCCGGATGTTTTGGACTACGACACCAAGGTCGAGCCCTGGCCCTATTACACGCCCAGTAAAAAATTCGCGGACTTGACCGCACTGAATTCGCTGCCGCCTGCGAAAGTAAATTTCAAACATCATGCCGAGATGACTGGCGAACAGACGAAAATGACGGCAACGCTGCACAACGCCGGCGAGACAATCGCATTTTTCATCGAGTTGAAAATTTCGGACAAAAACAGCGGCAAAACGATCCTACCTGTCTTCTGGGAAGATAACTATGTAAGCCTGCTGCCCGGCGAAACCAGAACCATCGAGGCCATATTTTCAGCCACAAATGACCAGACCGCCCTGACCATCGACGGATGGAATCTTGAGAATCGGCCAAATCCGGACCGGACTACTTGAATAATATCTTTGTAGCCAGAGCGACGCATGGATATAATATCAACCGGCGATAAAAGCCAACATTAGGTCCCGGCACAATTTGGATGGGTCAACTTTTTGGAGAACATTGATATGAAAAGTCATCACAGAACCGGCAAGTCAAAGAATGCAAAGATTTCCCGACGCGAGTTCATCGGTAGAGCGGCTGCTTCTACAGCGGCGTTGACCGTGGTCCCACGGTATGTAATGGGAGGCAGCGGATACACACCGCCGAGTGAAAAACTCAATATTGCAATCATCGGTACAGGCGGTCAGGGCACACAAAATATCAAGGCCCTGCTCGGACACTCGGACGTACAAATAATGGCAATTTGCGACGTTAACGAGCAATCCGATTACAGCCGCTTTTATTACGGCGGCGTGGCAGGAAGAAAACCTGCCCGACAGCTCATCGAAAAACATTACGCCGGTCAAAAATCAACCGGAAGTTACAAAGGCTGCGCCAGCTATATCGATTTCCGCCGAATGTTCGAAAAAGAAAAGGATATCGATGCGGTGCTCGTGGCAACGCCGGACCACATCCACGCAACAGCAACAATGGCGGCAATCAAAATCGGCAAGCACGTCTATTGCGAAAAACCGCTGACGCACTCGATCCACGAAGCCCGCAAAATCACCGAAGCAGCCAGGCAGGCCAAAGTCGCTACGCAGATGGGCAACCAGGGTCACAGCGGCGAAGGAATTCGGCTAACCGTAGAATGGATCCGGGACGGAGCAATCGGCGATGTGCGGGAAGTGCATTCCTGGAGTAATACGGGAGCCGGTTGGGCGGGGAATCGAACAGCCAGGCCCAAGGAAACACCGCCGGTACCATCCGGATTGGATTGGGATTTGTGGCTCGGCCCAGCGGCGCGAAGACCGTATCACCCGGCGTACGCGCCGTATAATTGGCGCGGCTGGTGGGATTTTGGAACAGGTGCAAACGGAGATATGGCCTGCCATAATATGGATCCCGCCTTCTGGGCATTGGAATTAGGTCATCCGGTAAACGTCGAAGCCAGTTCGAGCGGAATCAATCCGGAGACGACGCCGTTGACATCGACTATTCACTATCAGTTCGGCGCTCGTAAGAACATGCCGCCGGTAAGTGTGACCTGGTATGGGGGCGGGCTGATGCCGCCGCGTCCGGAAGAGCTGGAACCGGGCCGGGAACTGACTGGCGGCGGAAACGGAATTCTCTTCGTGGGCGACAAGGGCAAGATCATGTGCCCAGGCTGGGGCGGCAGTCCCCGAATCATCCCCGAGACCAAAATGAAAGCCTATAAGCTGCCGCCGAAGACGCTTGCCCGGTCCAAAGGACACCACAGAGACTGGATCGACGCCTGCAAGGGAGGCAAGCCCGCAAGCTCGAACTTCGACTACGCAGGCCCGTTAACCGAGGTGATTCTCCTGGGCAATGTCGCCCTGCGTACCGGCAAGAAATTGGCCTGGGACGGGCACAATATGAAGGCAACAAACGCTCCCGAAGCGGACAGGTACATCCGTCCGGAGTATCATAATAACTGGACACTGTAGTCCGGCGGAAGCGTTGACTTTATCGTCTGATTTACGTTTGTTGCTCTTACCTTTCAGTTTCGTTGGAGCCTGTGTAGTTGCCCCTAATTTTCTTGCAATGCCGGCCTGTCGGTTGTAAAGTAACAAAATACTAAGGAGCAGTGGCCGAGCGGCTTAAGGCGACGGTCTTGAAAACCGTTGTACCGAAAGGTACCGGGGGTTCGAATCCCTCCTGCTCCGATAAGAGGGGTTCGAACACCCGTAGATGCGAAGCAGATACCACGGGGGTTTGACGCCCCGGTGTCGTGGCCGGTGTCTGGCGCCCGGTGTCTTCTCGGAATCCCTCCTGCTCCGTTGGTGTCAGACGTTGAGACAGATTGGCTTTGAATTGGCTTTGTTTTTTCGCCGCCCGAAAGTGTAAAAATCCTCATAATCCCTTTCCATATAGATACTTGCATCCATTTCGGCCTTCCGTAAATTGGGTTTGTTTTTTCAAATTCAACTCAATTTTTCGTCGTTTTTCCCTGATATCACCCCGTTTTTCTAAAAAAACCCGCCGGATTTACCTTTTTTCATTATCAATTCTGAACACGACATACGATATACTACATACGAAATACAAATTCGTTAAGTATTATACGAATATTCACACAAAAGGTCGAAAGAATTCCAAAAAAATCTCCGTGAGACGGCGGTCTTTGTTCGTACTGCGTACTGCGTGCTGCGTATGTTGTGTATCCTGATTCGACCCGGCACCGCAGGGGTGCGGGCTAAACGGTATTATGACTTCTAACGTCGGATTGAATAGGTATAGCCATATTTCCAGCCTTTGCCGCTCGTATCTTTCTCATATCCCTGGTTCAGCATTCTCCTTTCCCATTGCCGGGCAGACGTCTCGGAAGTGAATTGCTGTATAATTCTGAAGTCGCTCGGGTTGCCACGTTCAACTTTTATTCTTTTAGGATCATCGCTAAGTCCTGAATATCTCATATAAACTCAACTTTCGTAGGATTCTTTTCTATCATAATTGCTCTCCTGTTTACATTATCGTCCAACGGTCTAAACGGCGATTAAACCAATTTATTTTTCGATTCTGCCTGGTAAGATAGCAGCTTCTTTGATTTGAGAGCAGGTCGGACTATGCCCCATTTTAACAAAAGGACTTCTCAGATTAAAGGAATTTAAGAAGATAAAAATGTTTCGAGTGTATTTCGTAATTGTTCTACATCTTTGGTTTGGCATTCCCAAACTGTAAGCACTTTCCATCCTTGTCTTTTTATCTTGATTAAGTTACGTTTGTGCCTTTCTTTATTTGCTTGAAGTTTCGGGATCCAGTAATCTAGTCTTGTTTTAGGTACTCTCCGTCCGAGTTTACAATTATGTCTATGCCACCAACATCCATGTACAAAAATAATCTTTTTGTGCCTAGGTAAAACAATATCTGGGCAACCGGGAAGATCTTTTTTATAAAGACGAAAACGGTAACCGCTATTGTGGATAATCTTCCGTACAACTAGTTCAGGAGTTGTATCGGTTTTTCTTATCCGAGACATGCAATATGATCGCTGTTCTTTACTTAAAACATCCATAGTAAAGCTGTATCAAATTTACATTGAAGATTAAAGAACTGGAAAAGTTATTTTGGGGACAATAAATTTTTAAGCACTAATTGTGCTACTTTAACATTAACCGCGTTTCCTAAGGCTGCCATTGCTGCATTTCCTTCAGGAAAATGTTTGAGTTTGTCCATGGATTGAAGTCTGGCGCATTCTCTAACTGTCATGTATCGTTTTTCCCATCCAATGATTGGTATTTGCGTCGTAGTCATTGCTACTAATGAAGGCGCAGTTGTTGGTCTCTTAACTCTTACTCCAGAAGCCCTAAACTGTATAACATAATTCCAGATATTACGTTTTTCGCCTTTACAATTCCATTCAAGCTTCTGTAAGCTTGGTGGAAATTTCTTAATCTTTGGTAACCAAGAATCAATCCATTTTTTATTCTTCCTATAAAGATTTCTATTCTGTTTGATAAATATCTGTTTCCAATATGGAAACGTACCTTCTTTATATCTTGCGTAGCTTGGCAATCTTTCCATCAAATCTTTTCTGAACCAGAAATCCAAGCTTTTACCAAAAATCCCTCTTTTCTTACGTAACTCTCTCATTTTCACGTCATATATTGAATCTATTTCATATGGGTATGTTGCTTTAAATTCCATACTCCATATAGGGAAAGAAGGTAGCTGTTCATCCTTTGGATATTGCTTAATAAATTCTTGCCATACTTTTAAGCATTCTATTACTTGTTTGCTAAGGCCTTTGGCTTCTTTAGTCTTTTTGTCAAGAACATCCTTTATCGAAAGTTCGTTTCCATTTGTTTGCGGTTTAGGCCATTCAAATCCATTAAGGCCACCAAGCTGCCCTATCATGTACATTCTTTCTCTAATCTGGGGCACCCTGAATTTGTGTGGTGATAGTTGTGCATGTTTAATGTCGTAGCCTAAATCTTCCAGGGCCATCTTAACTTTTGAATAAGTATTTCCTTCGTCGTGTCTGACAAAATGGGCCACGTTTTCTAAGATTATATACTTTGGCTTGCAATTACGAAGGATCTCAACGATATTATAAAATACTGTGCCTCTTATAGAGTCCTTCCACCCTATTTGATCACCGGCTTTTGAAAAAGGCTGGCATGGAAATCCCGCGCATAATAGATCATGCTTTGGTATTTCTTTGGGATTTATTTGTTTTATGTCACCTGCCGGTTGAATCCCAAAATTAGCTTCATAATTTGCGCGTAACTTTTCATCTATTTCACAAGCAAAAACACATTGACCACCTAAATCCTTAGCGGCCAAATGAAATCCACCTAATCCTGCAAATAAATCAACAAATCTCATTTATATAATATATTTCTTCGTCAATATTTCAATAACTTCGTGGCAAAGCATTTATCCTGGGTTTCAACCAATTAACTAATCTCACTTTTAAGCTTTTTGAAATCCACTTCTTTTTATAGTTCGTAGCAGCTAATATACGATATCTATCCAATAAAAAACCATCAACTATATTACAATTTCTAATAAATAAGCTATCAACCATTGCAAAGGGTATTGCAAATGCTCTAGTTGGTGTTGCAGCAAATTCAATTATTTTTATCCAAAGATCTAAATCTGGTGTCTTTCTTTTACCCTCCCAATTTTTACCACTAGCACACTGCATTAGAAAAACTGGAATTCCAACTCTATTATCTTTAAAAGGTCTGTAAAATAAAATATCCAACTCTGCATCTTTTCTGTTGTTACTTGTCCAACGTGAAACATTACCTACCGATTCACCAAGCTTTGAAGCAATATCTTTTACTAACTGGTTGATCCCTGTTGTGTTTTTGCCTGACCATCCTGTTAAAAATATTTCCCAGTCTTGAAATTGTTGTTCTAGTGACTCTTTTGTAAGTTGTTCAAACAATTCTCCTTGTACTGTATAGTTAGATCCAAATTGCTCCGCCCAGCCGCTATAACATTTTGAAATTGAAAGTATCAAACAGAAACTATGTGCAGAAACATTTTTCCAACTTAATAATCTGGAAATTCTTCTACTCGTAATCTTAAAAGGTGTCCCCGTACCGAGCCAACTCTGGCGTTTTCTTATTTCTGACCATGCACTAGATATTATATCTGAAGCCATGTCTTGGCTTTCATATATATTCTCTTCTATCAATGTATCACATATATCTGTTTGTGATAATTCTTCCTCATCAAATAATACAGTCGCTTCAATCCAATCACATAATGCATCTAAATCGACGTTGTGTTTAGAAACAGATCGTGAAATTCCAGTAGTTGGAATTGATAACATTACTTGCTTTCCTCTTCTAACTCATTCTTTATTTCTGGAAATATATCTAAAAGCTGCATAGCATCAGCCCCTACCCTCTTTGTAGCTTTCTGTATTTGTTTCGATTTTTTATAAAGATGTGCTCGAGTAAGCGCCAATTCGATATTATCTGCTGCTTTTTCTATTAAATTTACTATTTCTGGCTCATCGCCACCAGCCGTCCTCAAAGCAATATCAAATGATGGCTTTTCTGCTCGTTCAAGATATTCGATAGCCTGTTTACTTTCCAATATCCGACCAAAATTGTCAACTTGTCGTGAATCAGAAAAAATTGGCAAATTCTTTTCACCATCACCAAAAAGCCAAAGAGCAAAATTCGCTAACTCATGCAATTTAGATTTGGGCACAGGTTTTTTTGCAGTTTTGGGATCAGCTTGTATATCTATTTTGAGGTATTTCTGGACTCCTTGAGTACGCAATGAGAGATACATAACACTAAAACGCTCTTCAAATTGCTCCTCAGGAATATCAACATTGTCTTCAATCTGCAATAAGAGTCTATAAGAAATGTAATTTCGGCGGACGGCATCTGTCCTACTCCCAATCTTTCGCATAACTTGTGTGTAGCTCATATCTCTTTCATCGATAAGTCTAGCTATAAATTCTGCTTTTTCAGCAGGCTTCCACTCCTTAATTCCAGTAACATGTCTAAATCCCAAGAAACCTTCAATTTCTTCTCTTGAGCCAATTCGTATATATGGAATCTTTTCGAATAAATCTTTTGGAGGTTTTGCGCTTTTTGCGATATTCGCAATTTTTTTGGGTACTTTTTCTCCATCATATGCCATCTTTAAAAACTTTAGAGTTGCTAAACGCCTGTTCCCTTCAATTACGACAAATCTATTTTTCCCGTATAAATTTTCTTGTGTTACTAAAAGTGCTTCATGTGTCCAGAAACCACCACTTTCAAGAAATGAGACTGCTAATTCATCTAGTGTCCAGTCTTTCATGAGTTCAAGTACTTGTTCTTGAGTTACATCCCTCCCAGTATTATTTCGACCAAGACGTGGATTCATTGGATCAACATATAATTTATCAACCGTTGTATATTTTAAGTCAGTCCCTATAGCCATATCGAACCTCACATTTTTTGTCGTGATTTACTAAAGTCAATTAAGAAGAATTTCCATATTTTCATGTTTTTTCAAAGCCCTCTCCGAACTCATCAAGCTGATTCTCAGTAATTATGACATTACTTTCCAGTTGGACGTTTACTTTCCCGTTTTCATCGTCAAAGAACTGCCAGCCCGCTTCTTATAGGAGCTTGTTGATTTTGATCCTTGCATTTGTTTCTTTCACCATCGTTTACTCTTTTGCTTAAATCAACCAATTTTTACGCCATTACTTCATTTCCTCAATCAACTCTACACAGTGCGGAGTTTTAATAATAGCACTTTTTGGAGAACAAGCAAGAACTTTTTCGTATGTCGTATGTGGTATGTAGTATGTCGTGTGTTGATTCTGTGTTCTGAATTCTGTCTTCTGACTTCAGGCTTCTGAATTCTGCGTATGTCGTATTGCGTAATTCGACCCGGCACCGCAGGGGTGCGGGCTAAGCCGGTTT
>CBDVBU010000058.1:0-13222 GCA_965372295.1 uncultured Phycisphaerae bacterium | reverse complement strand
GCCGGAAATCGGGTCATAGCGATTAGCGAAGCTCGCAGCCATTACCTGCATTACTACAAGGATAAGCTTCAAGGCGTTTGCGACGAGTTCGTTCAGACAACGATTGACGGCTCCATGGGCACAAGGGGACACGCAATCGATGCTCTCACGCAAAAGCTCAATGACGGCGAGAGAATCGATCGCGTTATCGCGGTTGGATGTCCCTTTATGATGATGGTGACGGCCCGGGAAACCAAACCGTACGGCGTAAAAACATTAGCGGCGCTGAATCCGATTATGCTGGATGGAACCGGCATGTGCGGAGCCTGCCGCGTAACCGTAGGCGAGCAGATGAAGTTCGCCTGTGTGGATGGTCCGTTCTTTGATGCGCATTTGGTCGATTGGGATGAGCTTCGAGACCGGAGGGCGGCATATAGTGCCGAAGAGATACATTCGCTGGGCCGGACCGAATCGGTAACATCGTGTCGCGGGCATCTTGCCCGCGATTCTCACGATTCGAGGGCGGGACGCCCTCGACACGGGCAGCGTAAGTGCAGTTGTCAACATTGACCGACAGAAGAGTACATCATAACGGACAAGATTGTGGGTCATCCAAAAAGGGTGGCAGCCTCAAGCGAAGCTTGGGGATGGCTTTCCCCCACCATCCCCAAAGCCTTCGGCTTTGAGGCTGCCACCCAGATGCAAGTATAGGACTTACAAATTCAATTGTTTTGAGGTAATAGATTAGCAAATGGCCAAGGAAAAGATTCCCCGACAATCAATGCCGGAACAGGCTCCGGAAGATCGCGCCAGGAACTTCGAGGAGGTCCCGTACGGCTATTCGGAAGAGACTGCTATACTGGAAGCAAACCGCTGTCTGAAGTGTAAGAAGCCGCGGTGCGTGGCGGGGTGCCCGGTCAACGTCGATATCCCCGGTTTCATTGCTTTTGTACAGGAGGGCAAGTTCATCGAGGCGGCCTGGAAGCTCAAGGAACAAAATACACTGCCTGCGGTCTGTGGGCGGGTCTGTCCGCAGGAAGAGCAGTGTGAGAAGTTATGCGTGCTGGGAGTCAAGGGCGAGCCGGTGGCTGTCGGAAGGCTTGAACGGTTTGTTGCCGACTATGAGCGCAACAGCGGTAAAATCAAGGTGCCGCAAATTGCCGCCAAAACGGGTAGACGGGCAGCAGTAGTTGGTGCCGGGCCGGCCGGTCTTACTGTTGCTGGCGATTTGATTAAGCTCGGGCACGAGGTGACTGTCTTCGAGGCCCTGCAACAGCCGGGAGGCGTGCTGACCTATGGGATTCCTGAGTTTCGTCTGCCAAAAGCAATAGTTCAGGCGGAAGTGGATTACCTCAAGAAGCTCGGGGTAGAATTTGTGATGGACTATGTTGTCGGCCGAAACAGCACTATCCGCGAACTGTTGGACGACGAAGGTTACGAAGCAGTTTTCATCGGCAGCGGAGCCGGTCTGCCGTCGTTTATGAGAATTCCGGGCGAAAACCTGGTCGGTGTTTATTCGGCCAACGAGTATCTGACCCGTTCCAACCTGATGAAGGCGTATCTTTTCCCGAAGTACGATACGCCGCCGATAAAGCGTGAGCGTGTCGCCGTAATCGGAGGCGGCAACGTAGCGATGGACTCGGCAAGAACGGCACTGCGGTTGGGGGCCGACGTCACCATAGTCTATCGCCGGGCGCGAGAACAAATGCCCGGCCGCGATGAGGAAATCCACCACGCCGAAGAAGAAGGCGTCAAGTTCAAGCTGCTTAACAATCCTATTCGTATTATCGGTGATGACCGTCATCGCGTTGTGGCCATGGAATGTATTAAAATGGAACTCGGCGAACCGGATGATTCCGGCCGGCGAAGACCTGTTCCTATGGAAGGCTCGGAGTTTACTATGGAGCTTGACACAGTCATTGTCGCTATCGGCAACAAGCCCAACCCGCTCATCCCGCAAACGATGCCGGAACTCGAAATGACCAAATGGGGCACTATCGTTGTCGATGAGAAGACTATGCTAACCTCGGTCCCGGGCGTTTTTGCAGGCGGCGACATTATTTCGGGTGCCGCAACCGTCATCCTCGCAATGGGCCAGGGCCGAATCGCCGCCGCCGCTATGAACGACTATCTAGCGAAAAAGTAAAGCCCGAAAAGTCATACTATCACGGCTGGGCATTCCACCTTTTGGGAAGATTGTTCAGCCTTGCCGGTATACTGCCAACCTTGATGTGGTTATCCAACTTGTTCAAATTGTCCAGTTCGTATTTGACAATCTGCCTTTGTTTAAGTATTATCCGGGCCTTTGTAACTGATGATTGAAACATAAGGCACGAAATACGAGATACAGATATGCAAGTTGGGCCTTTCAAAGCATTTAGGTTTAACGAAGGAGTAGTTGGTAATGTGGGTGACTGTATTGCGCCCCCTTATGATGTTATCAACGACGCCCAGCGGGAACAGTTCTATAATAAGAACAGGCATAATCTCGTCCGCATCATTAAAGGAAAGACAAAAGCCTCTGATAACGGCGAAAACAACCAGTACACGAGGGCCGCCGAATACCTGGCCCGCTGGATAGAAGAGGGCGCCTTGAAGCAGGATTCGGCCGAGGCCATCTACGCTTATGTGCAGGATTTTGAGGTGGCTGGCATTCGATACCAGCGTAGCAGCTTTATCGCTTTAGCCAAACTTGAAGATTTCGGAGAAATCGTCAAGCCGCACGAACAAGTCTTCCACAAGTCGATGATTGACAGACTAAGTCTCAAGCGGGCAACGTCCGCCGACTTTGGTCTGGTATTTATGCTTTACGAAGACCAGGAGAAAATCGCCGATGGAATTATGGCCGAAGCCGTCAGGCAGGAACCGCTTATCGATTTTGTGGATGAGCAGGATGTGCGGCATTGTATCTTCGCGGTTACCGACAAACAAAATATAGAGCAAATCGTGAAAATGATGAGCAATAAAAGCTGCATCATTGCGGACGGCCATCACCGATATACGACGGGTCTGACCTACTCCAAAGAAAACAGCAATCCTGCCGCGAAGTATCAAATGCTCGCCTTCGTGAATATGCATCAGGACGGCCTGATTGCCCTGGCGACCCATCGTCTCGTGGGCAACCTCGAAAACTTCAGCATGGAAAAACTTATCGAGGGCCTCGGAGAGAAATTCCGGATTACCAAGTTTGAATTCAGTTCGGCGCAGACTAAAAAACGTGTGAAGCAAGATATGCTTGAGCGAATGCGTGCCGAGCACGATAAGGATGAAAGTGCATTCGGGATATACGGCCCGGACAACACCTTTTACGTAGCTGTCTTAAAAGACAAACGCGCGATGGATTCGATTGTGCCGGACATGAGTCGGGCCTGGAAGACGCTGGATGTTTCCATCCTGCACAAACTTATTTTGGAAGAGTTATTGGGCATCGATCAGGAAAAATTAGCTGAGGGCGATAATCTGCAATATGTGAAAGACACACCGAATGCGATAGCCGATTCAATCGCCCAAGTTGATGCGGAGCAGAAACAAGCCGCGTTCTTCATGAATCCGGTCAAAATGCAGCAACTAAAAATGGTTACGGAAGCCGGTGAGAGAATGCCGCAAAAATCGACCTATTTTTATCCCAAGGTCTATACAGGTTTGACGATTAACAAATTATAACTCGTTCCGCGTGCTGAGTGCTGCGTGCTGCGTGCCGTGTGATTCGCTGAACGCAGAACGCCGAACACAGAACAAAAAAATTATTGGAGACCATAAATGGTAGATTGGAAAAACCCCCCCAGATTGTTTATTCCGGGTCCGGTCAAAGTCAATGAAGATGTCTTACAGCAACTCGCGCGCCCGACATTAGGACATCGCGGCAAGGAATATGCTCAACTGCACGGTGAGACAGTCAGTATGCTCAAAAAAATCCTTTTCACGGACCAGAACGTTTTTCTCTCGACATCTTCGGCTTCGGGAATCTGGGAAGCGGCGATTCGCAATTGTGTCGGTTTGGACGAAGTTGTGCTGTGCACCTGCTGCGGTGCTTTCAGCGACAAATGGGCCGGCGTAGCCAAGAGCTGCGGCAGAAACGTCGAAGAGCTGAAGGTCGATTGGGGCAAGCCGATTACTGTTGATATGATTGATGAAAAACTCGCTGCCGGTAAATACGCTGCCGTGACGCTTGTATATAATGAGACGAGTACCGGCCTGACGAATCCGGTTTACCAGGTCAGCGAGATGATGAAGGACAAATATCCCGATGTGCTCGTCTTCGTCGATACGGTCAGCGCAATGGTAGGTCTGCCGATGCACTTTGACGATCTTGGCTGGGATGTGGCGTTCGCCTCGGTTCAGAAGGCCTTTGCAATTCCGCCGGGATTGGCTGTGGCGGTGGTTAGCAACAGAGCTTTGGAAAAGAGCAAGACCGTTCCCGGCAGGGGTTATTACTTTGATTTCCAGCAATTTGCAAAACAGGCTGAAAAAAACCAGACGCCGACAACTCCGGCTATTCCTCATATTATGGCTCTTAATTATCAATGCGAAAAGCTCGTAGCGGAGGGCATGGAGAACGTATGGAAACGCCACAAGGAAATGGGCGATTTCGTAAGGGCCTGGGCAAAGGAAAAATTAGGCCTCTTCTGCGAGGAAAAATATGCCTCGAATACATTAACAACAATCAAGAACACCCGCGGCATAAATGTTGCCGAAACTATCAAAGCTCTGCAGGAAAAGCACAATACGATTTTCGGAAACGGCTACGGCAAGCTGAAAGAAGAAACTTTCCGAATCGCCCACATGGGTGATATCAATCTCGACGATCTGAAATATCTGCTCGCCTGGATCGACGACGAAATCTGATAAAGCAATCAGCCCCCAGGCTTAACATTGAATTGCGCCTGGGGGCTGTTTTATTTCACCTTTTAGTCCCACCTTATCATTTTATCTATGTAGTGGCCTATCGTGCCAGAGACGCTATTGACATCACCAAGGATTGGACTCGTTCAACCGCCCAAGGCATCCGAGAGGAATTTCAGTGAGATAGTAAGCCTCTCGAACAATCTGTCGTAGTGTGTGCCATGGTAAATTTCGTATTCATGCCCAATGCCAGCAGTATCAAGAACCTGATGGAAGGCATCTGTCTGGAAATTGCTCCCAAATTCGTCCTGAGCACCAGCATCCATGTATATGCCTCTCAGCGAAGACGCATTTGTGCCATAAGTGCCAAGCATGGTCAACACATCATGTTCCATGAATCTATCCCAGACCTCATCTATGATCTCCGGTGACGGATACTCAAAGGGCAGATCAACAAAGAACGGCGGATTCGCTAAGTTGGGCGAGAAAGCTGCGCTCATAGAATAACATACACTGGTCATGGGCTTGTCAGTAGCTGGCCCCGTCATAGTGGCGGGATTTTCCTCAATGACCGCTGGCATAAGAGCCTTCAAAACTTCAAAATACAAAGCGCCGCCGTGGCTGGCAACTGCACCGAATACATCTGGATGCTTCATTGCTAGTTTCATTGCTCCATGTCCACCCATTGAATGTCCGACGATAGCACGACTATCTCGACTGGGTATGGTACGGTAGTTACTGTCAATGTAACCTACGAGGTCCTCTACAATGTAATCCTCGTAGTTGCCCGCAAGCTCTGAGTTCGCGTACCAACTGCCACCATACAGATTGCTCGCGTCAGGCATCACAACGATCATCTCTTTTAAATCGCCTGTGGCTATCAGATCGTTGAGCAAACTATATATGCCACCTTCTGGGAAATCACTCTCAGCAGGCCAATACAGACCGGTATAAGCATCGCTGGCAAATGTCCTTGCGTTACCGGTATATCCATGCAGAAGGTAGACCACGGGGAAGTTTCCACCTTGATCATACCTCGGCGGCAGATAAACGATCACTTCCCTTGTTGCGGGATCGCCCAGCAAATTGCCCTCCAGCGATGGGCTGGTGATCTGATCCACCACCAAACCTTCTGGAATAGTATGAGCCGTGATCTGCTGCATCATGCCCAGGCTATCATAGCTGGCCCAGCTCTCCACGAACTCACCGTCGGCGAAACGATGGATGCTAATGCCCGGGATCGCTATTTGCCTTCCTGTTGCTGGGATACCCATAAACTCACCTGCGTGTGTGCCACTCCATGTCCAGCGGACCGCTACCTTGTCCCCTTCGGCGATCATATCCTCAATGGTGATGCGGCTGTCTGAAAAGTATGGATCAAGCATCGCACCAGCCCACTGTTTGAAGCCTTCGGGGCCCTTCACTTCCGTGGGCCAAGCAGGATCATGCATAAGGTAGTCGACGGCAAAAAGCTCGTCGATGACGTCTAGATTCTGCTGGTTCATGACTTCATCAATCATACGCTGTACGAGGGCCTTGTTTACCTCTGTGTCGGCGGTGGCTGTTTGAAAAAAAACGCCTAAAGCAACTAAAATAACACAAGCTATTGAAATGTTCCTGATTTGTGAATACATTGTTAACCTCCTAAAAGATTGTCTAACCTACTCTCTACTTCTAATTGTCCTTATGAACGAATCCAAGACGTCGCACGTTATCTCATTTCACACCTTCCTTTCTGCTCTTAGGGCTAAACAACTCGGCTCTTACACCACCGGCAATGGGCAGGACTGTGCGAAATACGACCAACAGTTTCTTTGCGTTCTTTGGACTCAGCGTTTTCATATCACATCTCTCCTTTCAATTCTCAAGTTTTTTTCAAGGACTCATGTTTTATGCATTTTCCGGCCTCATCGGTCCTATTCATAGTAAGTGCCAAAATGCGAGCAAACGGACGCTTTTTGTTGAAAATTTTTAAAATATTGGTAAAATTAAGATAAGATCTTCAATTTATAGAGGTTAGTGATAATTGAGAGATAGCATCATGGACAAGACCCAGCACTTAGTGGCTATGGTTAGGGGTGGCGATGAATCTGCCTTAAACCAACTGTGCAAAGTCTATGGGGCACGGGTACATTGGATAATACGGCTGCGTATGGGCAAGGAGCTTCGCTCTAAGCTGGAATCAATGGACCTGGTACAGGACACTCTTATCCACGCTCTGAGCGGATTAGACGATTTCACATACAAAAACGAGGGAGATTTCGTACGTTGGCTATCGACAATAGCTGAAAATGTGCTTCGGGGCAATCTAAAGAAACTACACGCCGGCAAGCGTGATATTCGCAGAGAAGTTCCTCTTGGCTATGGGCCAACTACCGGCAGCAGGCTTGTCGTGAATCCCGGCCCCATTGATGCTACCACGCCGAGTGTAATTATGTCCAAAAAAGAAGATTTAGCCAGACTTGAGAAAGCAATAGACCAATTGAAACCTGAATACAAAAAAGTGATTATCCTGACTAAAATCGAGGGATTTTCCTACAAAGAAATATCGGTAAAACTTGGCAAGAGCAACGATGCTGTACGAAAGCTAATTTCTCGCGCGATATTAGCACTGGCCAATGTTTTTGAGAGTGACTGATGACCGGACCTATCGACGACAATCGAAAGCATGACCTTGAAGAAGCTCTGGAGCAATTTGTCGATTCACAGTTGTGGGATAAGCAGCCCGATATAGATGAGTTGGTAAAACAATTCCCAGAGTATGAGCATCAGATCAGAAAGAGAATACGTAAGATACAGAGAATCCACGCTTTGTTCGATTCCCTTGTCCAGACCGATGAGAGTGACTTCGAAGAGACAGCGCCGGGACAGAATCTTGTTGGGCAGAAAGTGGGGAGCTTCGAAATCATCGAGATGATCGGCCGAGGGGGCATGGGTGTGGTCTATTTAGCTCATGATACCAAGCTCGACCGTTCTGTTGCCATCAAGAGCATACCGGTTGAATTGCAGGCAAGCTCGACTGCCCGGGCGCGTTTCCATCGTGAGGCCAAACTATTGGCCTCGTTGAATCACCCGAATATCGCCGTGATACACGAAATCATTGAACAGGACGAGGGCGCCGGTTATTTGATTCTTGAATATATCCCGGGAGAGACACTTGCCCAGCGGATTGCTCGTGAGCCGTTGAAATTCGAGGAGACCCTTTCGATCGCCCAGCAGGTTGCCGAGGCGGTCTCAGCGGCCCATGACAAGGGTGTTATCCATCGGGACCTCAAGCCCGGCAATATCAAGATTACACCTGATGGCAGAGTTAAGGTGCTGGACTTTGGTCTGGCCAAGGCCTCCGTAAGCGAAGACAAAAACGTTGAAAATACTGTCACTCAGCCCGGGCATGTAATCGGTACGCCGGCCTACATGAGCCCGGAACAGGCACGCGGCAAAGATACCGACCATCGCACGGACATCTGGTCGTTCGGCTGCATTATGTACGAGATGCTGAGCGGTCATCTTCCGTTTGAGGGCGAGACTGCTACAGACACGCTTGCGCGCATTATCGAACGGCAGCCGGATTGGGATGTTCTGCCGCAAAGCACTCCAATGAACATACGCGTTTTACTGCGCCGCTGCCTGGAGAAAAATCCACAACAGCGGCTTGGGGACATCACAAATGCGGCCCTCGAAATCAGAGAAACGCTGTCCTCGGGATTCCTTACGAAGAGCGCATCGGCGCAGGCTGTCCCCACAAAGTCACGAAAAATGGCGATGATTATTGGTGCAGCTATCATCATTGTCCTGACCACTATTGTTGTGCAGTTTATTCCAGAAAAGCAAGCTCAACCTTCTTCAAAGGAGATACGGCTGGTGGTTCTGCCGTTTGAGAATCTGGGACCTGTCGAGGATGAGTATTTCGCCGACGGCATCACCGATGCTATCACTGCTCGTTTAGCGGTTATTCACGGCTTGGGTGTCATCTCACGGCAGAGCGCAATACAGTATAAGAAAAGAGATAAGGACACACGGCAGATAGCTAAAGAGTTGCGTGTCGATTACATTCTGGAAGGTACAGTCCAGCGTGAACGGCCATCAGACCCAACCAGCAGAGTCAGGATAATACCCCAGCTTATCAGGGCTTCCGACGACACGCACGTGTGGGCGGATGTATATGATAACGATATGAGTGAAGTTTTCCAGGTACAGTCCGACTTAGCTGAACAGGTGGCACAGGCATTGGATATTACACTGCTTGAACCGGAACGGCAGGCGTTGGAGTCCAGACCAACGGAAAACCTTGAAGCGTGGGATTATTACCTGCGCGGCGAAGAATATTACAATCGGAGACTTATCGAAAATGACTTCAGGATAGCCACACAAATGTATGAGAAGGCGATCGAACTGGACCCCACGTTTGCGCTGGCCTATGCCCAGCTCTCAAATGCTCACGCATACCTATACTGGCTTTACTACGATCGAACCGAAGAACGCCTTGCTATGGCTAAGCAGGCCGTGGAAAAGGCGTTACAGCTTAATCCTGATTTACCTGAAGCACACATGGCTTTGGGGCATTATTACTACCATGGTCATCTGGACTATAACCGTGCCTTAGAGCAATTTGCAATCGTTAGGAAAAGCCAGCCCAACAACAGCGAGATTCTTGCATGGATCGGTTTTGTTCAAAGGCGGCAGGGAAAATTCGAGCAGGCATTGACTAACATCAAGAAGGCCTCGGAGCTTGACCCGCTATCCAACACTTTGGTCTTTGAGATCGCGCTGACTTGTACGTTCCTGCGCATGTACCCGGAAGCAGAGCCTTGCTACGAGCGTGCCATCTCGCTGAGGCCTGATTGGCCGGAGCCATACTCGTGGAATGCTTGGCTATACCTGCTTGCCGAAGGCAAAACAGAAGAAGCTCAGGCGGTCTTAGAGCAGGCTTCTCAAAATAGCAACTCTTCAGAGGACCGTTGGATCGTCTTTAGGTCCGTTGTACTAAATATGTTCAATGGAGACTACCATGAGACGCTGGATCAACTGTCTTCGTATGAGTTAGGAGCTTTTGATACACAATTCTGGTTTGTTCCCAAGTCTCAACTACATGCCCAGATTAATGGCCTCATGGGGAACCAGCAACTCGAACAGGACTACTACGAGTCTGCTCGATGCGTTCTGGAAACAAAGACACAGGAGCAGCCGGACGATGCGCGGTTCCGCAGTGCGCTCGGCATCGCTTATGCGGGCCTCGGCCGCAAGGAAGATGCGATCCGAGAGGGAGAGTTGGCAGTGGAGCTACTACCTGTGAGCAAAGAGGCCATGCGAGGTTTCTACCGAGCCAAGGATTTGGCCCAGATCTACGCCATGGTTGGCGAACATGACGCGGCCATCGACCAGCTTGAGTTTCTACTGTCGGTACCCGGTGAAATGTCCGTGCCATTAATCCAGCTTGATCCTACTTGGGCACCCTTACGTGACCATCCCCGTTTCAAAAAGCTCGTAGAGACACACAAATAGTCGGATTTATATTTCCCGGCTGTTATGTGTAAGTCACGAGGTCATGTGGTAGCTGAATTCAAGCACTTTTGGCTCGACCAGTTTTCGGTAATCTTCCATGCTCATCCGAATCGCCTTGTCGTGCGAGCCGGCCTGGAACGTGATATGGTCGTCCTTCTCCAGGGCCTTGTCCATAACAACCGGCAAATTATATAAGTTGCCGAACGGCGGCTCTGCTCCGAGTTCGCAATCGTCAAAGATGTTTCCGATTTCCTTTTCCTCGGCTAAATCGACAGACTTGGCGCCGAGCTGGCTTTTCAATGCGCCCAGGTCAATCTTGTAGCACGCGGAAAGCACACACATTATGTATTTACCGTCGGCCTTAATTATCACCGGCTTGGCCACGTATTTGCCCTGCTCATGCTCAACTGCCGCCATTTGCTGCGCTGTAAAAGCGGGTGGGTGTTCGCTCACCTCGTAGCGGACTGCCGACTTGTCTAAAAATTCCATGACTTGCATATTAAGCCTCCTAAAAAATATCGGCAGGAATTATACAAAAAAAGGGAGGCACAGGCAATTGTAAAAACCAATTTTGGGCCTGCCTCCCTGTTGCGATGTGCCTTTTTGCGCTTAACCGCGGGTAGCGCTATAGCGAAACCGCTGAACTGCACTCGCAGCATATATATTATAAGATTAAACCGTGATGCTTGTCAAGTAATAACTTTATAATATTTCTTTTTACATCGGCCCGGAGGTTTTCAAAGAGCATGAAAAAAAGCGGTCATCATAGTGGTTAATCAGGCTGCCCGGATTATTATGAAGGCACCACAACGCAAGCTGCGCCGTGGTGCCGTATTTTTACTACCCTTATAACTAATCGTAAATATGTGTTGACTCTGTTTCTTCCACCGGACGGCTAAGCTGATCTGCGTTCATGATGGTCTTAAAGCGTACATCTCCCTGTCTTACAGCCTCGACGACCACGCGCCATGCCGCCGTGGCCTTTGGAGCAAGACTGCCCAGCGGGAAGAATCTCACAGTCTGCCCCTCTCTTGAGCCGGCAGTTGCACCGGCAGAAGAAAGGTATTGAACATTATTTTCCAAAATGCAGGCAATCCGAATATTTGTGGCGGTAGCTGAGCCTTGATTCTCAACCCGGATCACATATGTCGCACGATTCCCGATTCTGACCGGGTCTTCGATATCGACGACCTCCAATGACAGCGCGGGAATTCCAGTTACTGTTGTTCTCATTGTCGAAATCACAGCCTCTGCACAGTAAGCCGATGCAGTCGCGGTGTTTATCAGCGTGCCCGCTTGAGTTGGTGTGTAAGTTATGCGTACGTTCTTGGAACTATTGGATTCCAGAGTGCCGAACTCCCAGACCAATTTTGATCCTGAAAGCTTTGCGCCGGCGGTGGCTTTCACTCCGGTTACTCCGACGGGGATAGTGTCTTCTAAGATGGTATTTTTCGCAGATACGTTTGAATTGTTTCTAATCGTTATTTCATAGGAAGCCGGACGACCGATGTACAGGCGTTCGGGGCCGGTCTTGCTGATTGTAAGTATAGGCATACCTACGGATGTCGTAGTTGCAGTCGATTCGACCCTCAGGCCGGTTGTCGAACTTGCCACTGCACTGCTTACAAATGTACCTGTTTGAGTGGCCCGCAGTTCGGCCGTGAATTGCCGGGATTGGTTGGCTCCCAGGGTGCCGGCATCGAATACCAGTTGGCTCTTACCATCGGTTGTTCGCAGGCCCGCAGGAAGATTTTCTACGATTTTGACATTCTGTATCGATCCCGTTCCGGAGTTGGTCACCACAAATCTTACAGGAATAAGATCACATAGCAGGACCTCGGCCGGCGCGGTCTTTGTCAGTCTCAACTCGGGCTGGATAACTTCTATAACAGCAGTGGCTGGAATTACGGGTGTCATGACAGTCGTACTGTGTTTAAGAGGCGCTGTGTAGGTGGCCATACCGGAAACTACAAATTGTTTGCGTGCCTTCGGCCCAAGCGTCGGTATATCCCAGATAAGCCTTTTTTCCTCGTGTTTTGCCGCCGGATTGGTGCTCATGTATTTAAAGTTATCCGGTAGATATTCGGTGATAGTGATATCGGTGAGGTTCGATTCCGTCAGGTTTGTGATTTTGATTGTGTAGTTGAACGATCTGTTCAGGCCAACTTCGTTCGGCATGATTTTGTCCAACTGTACAATCCCGCATTCGGGCCACGGATATGTCCTTGAGATGACAGAAGATCCCGGCGCACTTACTGCTACGAGCCCCGTAGACGCAGGGCCTGGAACTGTTCTCGTAGGTGTAGGTAATGGTTGTGCCTGAGCCATAGCGGCAGCTTTTCGCGTCTCGGTCCTGAAAAAGTCACTGGCGCTGAGGCCTGGTTCGGCCGCCTTCTCAACCTTAACCTGCTTGGGTCGGAACAAGCTTTTGCAGCTTAAGGAACCGGACAAGCAAAACACCAGTAAAAGAAGCGAGATATTCAGAAGTTTTTTCATTGTATATCTCCTCGTATCTTTCGGCAAAACAACGGAAAAAGATCGTCCTAAAGATTCTCAATCCTCTCCTTTGCTGTTCCCTTTCATAGGTACAATTTTCGTGAATTTCAAGTGTTATATCGGTACTTGGTTTAGCTAAGTTAACATAAAAAGCCAAATCATATCTTACCTATATTATAGCAATTCGTCGTAAAAAAGTAAAGTATTAGTATCCAGATAATATTTTTGGCATATCTTGTGCGGCGAAGCTTAGCTGCACGGCCTATAAGATCGCGATGTCAAGGCTAACAAAGCCGGATATTTTCAATAGCGGATATTTTTTTTACTTTATCCGGTTAATGAATTAGCTGCCGCGAGCGATTTTTCTCTTTTTTTCCCGCTCCTTTGGTCGTTTCGCGAGCGT
>CBDVBU010000057.1:0-13250 GCA_965372295.1 uncultured Phycisphaerae bacterium | reverse complement strand
ACAAGGACTAAAGCCAGACCTACAAGAAACGGCCACAACGGAAGATTTGCCCGGCTAAGTCCACGCTCTTCGGCTTGTACCGGCTGGCCCGAGAGGACAATCTGGCGCTGTGGTTCAATATTACTTTCCTTCGAATCGAGCAGATTTACGGCAAAGAATCTGGCTGGTTGCTTACCGATGCTCAGGCGATACGTGCCGGCCCGGTCGGTCCCGGGGAAGCGAAGAGAGCCTGAAGAACTGGACCTGATTTCGGTGCCGGAAAAATCAGGCCCGTCGATTTGAGCTGTGATTTGGCTATCGAGACCCTCGACAACAATCGGCTCGCCAACCTTTAAATTCATCTCCTGACTGCCTCCGAGCTGCATGCCCAGGAAGCCGGTGACGTTATAGCAGAAAAGAACGAAACCCGGTTCGAACGGCCAGTTGCTTTGCAGCACGTCGAATCCGGCGAGCAGGAATACGCTGCCGTTTCGACGCAGAAGGGCCAGGGCCGGTGTTTCATTGAACTCAGCGAGAACCTCAGCGTCACGGGGCAGTATCATTCTGTGGCACTTTGCAACAAACAGGTTCGTCAGATCGACATATTTCAACACCGGGTGCTTTGTCCTCCAATCGACGATGACTTGGTTTTCAAGCTCTTGGGGAGACGATACATCGATACCATCGGGGGGGCGACCGAAAACGAGATAGCGGCACTTAGGCAGCGCTGTGGGCACATGATTGTCAAGCACAACCATATCATAGCGTTGTTCGACGCTCAGATCATTGTGGTCCATTGCATCGAATTGTGCCGGGCTTAGCAGCTCGAGCTTAGCCAGCGGACAAGCCTGTAGTGCCGATTCGAGCACCTTGTTTCCGCCGGTCACGAGCAGGACCGACAGTTTCTTCGGAGCCGGCAGAATGGCCCATGCGGCGTCATCGCAACTCAGACAGTCCGGTTGCGGCCCTGATTCATCGGAACCCTGCAACTTTCTGACCTCGAGCACTCCGGCCTCGGCATACGATAGAGAAAAATCCAGCGCTAACTTGCCGGGGCGGACAGCATCCGACGCCTCATCGGCCCTTCGCGGCGGAACTGTTACCGACCTGACCGCACGCACATCGTCATTAATGCTGAGTTGCACATCACAGGTTGTCGGCGCGGAACCATAATTAGCCAGGGTAGCGAAAATGTTTACCTCTTCGGGATTCTCGTAGGACCTTCGCGCCTGCATGGCGATTACAGCAACGTTCTGCTGCGATTCGCCCATGCAGTGAAAAGTCAGCTCGTCGGGTCCGACTACTAACTGATCCAGATCGCGGATTTGCCCATCGCTGAATAGTATGAGCTGGGCCGGTTCTTCTGCGCTCATGTAGTCGGCTTCGACGCCGGGCGACTGGGCGAAGGCGCGGGCCACGACAATCGCCTCGGCCAGTGACGAGATGCCATCACTCGGTGTGATTGCCTCTACGGCCCGGTTCAACTGCTTCTTGTCGGAGGTGAAATTGCACATGACTTTGGCACTATTGTCGAAGGCGATGACCATTGTCTGGTCGGACTCATCCCTCAATGAATAGAAAGCTTTGCTTCGCAGCGACTCAATGAATACTTTGGCTTGCTCTTTGGCGGCCTCCAGACGGCTTGGCTTGACATCTGTTGCGTTCATGCTGGCGGATCTATCTATCAATAATACGTATCGTTGCGCCGGGCCGGCAATCAGCGAAAGGATCGGCCCGGCCAGCGCAAGCAGTATCGCCAGCAAAACCAGTAATTGCAGCAACAGCAGGATATTGCGCCTGAGCCTTTGAAACGGAGCGTTGACCTGCAGGTCCTGAACCGCCCGTTTCCAGAGCAGTGTGCTCGAAACAATCTGCTCGCGCCGTTTGAGCTTGAGAAAATACAGCAGCAGCAATAGCGGCACGGAAACCGCAGCGGCATAAATTGCTGTCATGGGTGTAAGCCATTCCATAAATTCAAGCTCCAAATCCGAATTCGGCCGGACTAACGAAGCAGCCGAATCCGCCGTAAATAATTCAGCACGAGCGACTCCACCGAATCGGCCGAATTGGCGAGCACATAAACAGCGCCCCGGCGAGTGCAGAAATCCTTCAATTCGTTACAGTACGCGGTTAGGTTTCGTTTATAGTACTTCGACAGCGCGGCGCTGACGGTAATCTCTGCGGCGTCGGCATCTTCGATATCGATCAACTTCAACTCGCCGCTCAGGTCCGGCGAAAGTTCCTGTGGGCAGAGCACCTGTATAGCATACAAGTCGTATTGTCTGCCGATCAGCCGGCGAAGCCCTGAATCGTAACCTTCCTTAAACAGAAAATCGCTCAACACAATCATCACACCCGAGCCGATGCGCCCGGCGGCTAACTGCCGGCATGAATTGTCAAAATTCGAGGGTCCGTCGCAGTCGGCGGTCAAAAGGCATTCGGCCATGTTGTTCAGGTAGTTGCGGCCGCGCATATTTGCAAGCTGGGCCGTTACGCCGTCGGCGATAAAACTGATAGTGACCCGGTTGTTATTGACAAGACTGACGTAACCGAGAGCGGCGGTGAGTTTCTTGATAAAAAGCTCCTTCGAAGGCTCGCCAAAACTCATCGAAGCGCTCGCATCGGCAACGATATGGACGGTCAGGTCCTGCTCTTCGAGATAAAGCTTCAGAAACAATTGTTCCAGCCGGCCGTAAACGTTCCAGTCCACAAACCGCAGATCGTCGCCTGCGACGTATGGGCGATGGTCGGCGAATTCCACGCTCTGGCCGCGGCGTTTGGAACGCCGCTCGCCCTGGAGCTTGCCTTGCAGAATCTTGCGGCTCAGAACGTCGAGCGTGTCCAGCCGGCTCATAAAAACCGGATCGAGTAAATCAGTCAGTTTGTTTCGTCTATGGGACATCAAGTTTCTGCTCCAGATTTTTCGGGGTGTTTGCCATGACCTGGTCGAGAACCTCATCCGTTCTAATCCCTTCGGCCTGGCCTTCGAAATTCAGCAGAATTCGGTGCCGCAGAGCGGGCATTACGGAAGCCTCGATGTCGTCGAAACTTACGTGGTAACGTTCGTCGAGCATCGCACGGACCTTGCCCGCCAGAACGAGGGCCTGAACGCCGCGGGGCGAGGAGCCGAAACGAACGAAGCGGTTTGTGACATCCGGCGCAAATTCCCCATGCGGATGCGTGGCCAATACCAGGCGGATGGCATAGTCCTGAACGTGCTCAGCGATAACGACGTGCCTGACCAGATCCTGGGCCTGCATAATCTGCTCGGTCCCGGTGACACTTTCGGCCCTGGGATCTTCGCCTGTTGTCGTTCGGTCGATAATTGTACGAAGCTCCTCGCGATTACTGTAAGGCATCAGCAACTTGAAGAAGAACCGGTCCAACTGTGCTTCGGGCAGAGGGTAAGTGCCTTCCTGTTCGATGGGATTCTGCGTTGCAAGGACCATGAACGGTTCGGGCAGTTTACGAATTTGTCCGCCGCTGGTGACCGTATGCTCCTGCATCGCTTCGAGCATAGCCGACTGGGTTTTGGGAGTGGCGCGGTTGATTTCATCGGCCAGAATAATCTGTCCGAAGATGGGGCCCGCCTGATACTGAAACTGTCGCTTTCCGGTCGCTGCATCTTCCATCACGATATTGGTGCCGATTATGTCCGCCGGCATCAAATCAGGCGTGAACTGAATGCGCTTAAACTCCAGCGAAAACACGTCGCTGAGCGTGCGCACGAGCAGCGTCTTGCCAAGACCCGGCACTCCTTCCAGCAGAACGTGCCCGCCGCAGAACAGGCAGATGAGCACGTCTTCGACGATTGTCTCATAGCCGACGATAACCTTACCTATCTCGCGGCGCAATGAGTCGAACATCTTACGAAAGTCCCGGCACTGTTCCTGAACCTCTTTTTCCTTTTTTGACATTTCAATTATCTCCCAAGGATCTATTCGTTATTTATATCTTCGTCATCCTGCCTGTGTTCGGCAGCTTTTTGTTTTGCCCTGAGCAGCCTTTGAATGTGTGAGCTGTCCTCGAGTTCCTCTGCTTTTTCCGGCACGGATTTCTCGGGTTTCTTGTCCGTCTTTGTCTCGGCACGTTTCACAGTCTCCGTAGTTGGAAGATCGCCCTGATAATCTTCGCCGGCCTGATAGCGTCGTGAAGCGCTTTGGTCCGCTTTGCGGGCCGAAAGCTGGTCGCGAAGTTTCTGCCTTCTGGCGCGGAGACGTTCGAGGGTCTGGTCGGTCTTCCTTTCGGACTTTTTAAGGCGGACGAAAGACGCGGCCCGCCGGGCGATTGCTCGAACATCCAGGATAACTCTGCGCGTTGCAACGTCCAGCAAGAACATCGCCAGTAAGATAAACATTAGCGGCCTTAGCAGCGGCATCTCGGTTTGGGGGAATTTCAGCCCGGCATAATCGAAAAGGTCGGCCTGATTGGGATCGGAGCTTAGGATTCGGCCGCCGCTGATGTTACTGACCTCCGCAAGCAGCGGCGCATTATCGGAGAGGTCGCGAAACTCGGGCGCGAAGGGAATCGTCACGGTCGTATGGGTGAAGTGTGTCGTCGTGTCTTCTGCGAACTTCTTGTAGCGCAAATTCACGATGTAGCTGCCGGAAGCAGCCGCCTGGAACTGGCCGTGATACTGGCCCGGCCCGATCTGCGTCAATTCGAGTTCGGCGGTTGATATATCCGGTGCGATGATTTGGCCCTCGATATTCGCGAACTGGATGAATTTACCCTCGGCGTCAATCGCATCTATATTGATTGTCACCTGACGGCCCTGAACGTCGGCGAAGACTTCGCAATCGGCCGACTGTGACGGTTTAGCAGCCCAGCGAACTGCCTGCTCCCAGAATCTTTCGAAACCGCTCCACTGCAGCCAGCTTGAGGCCCATCTGCTGTCCACCGAGCTGGTGAACGCAGCGCATCGGCCAAGCCCGGATTGACAAGTCGCGAGGATGGGATCTGACTGGCTGCTGGTCAGAACTACTTGATTGAGACCGCCTTTTGGCCCGGTCACTACATAGCCGTCGAGGTTTGGCATGGAGCCGGATATGCCCTTGATAATCTCACTCAGTGAATAAGTAATCTGAGGCGAGAATGTCTCCTCGATAATCAAAGCTCGCCGGACGACCTGTGCCTCCTTGATGAATATTTGGGGAAGCTGCTGGGGGTCCTTGACATCATAGAAACGTCCGCCAGTTGACTGGGCGACTCTCACCAGGCTTTGTACGTCCATGGCCGAATGCGGAAAAATAGCTACGCCGGTGCATGTAATTCCGGCCTCTCTGCATTGAGCGAGCAACTGGGGAGTTGGCGCCACAGGGTCCCCGTCACTGATTACAATGACGTGCTTTTGAGCGGCGTCGCAGTCCTTGAGTTTGTCGTAGGCGGCCTGCAGATGGTCGTGAAGGCTGGGCATGTCACCCATTTGCATTTGTTCGATTGCGGCGATGACGGCTTCCTTATCACCCGCCGGGGCAAGCGGAAAAACCCAATCGCTTGGCCCCTGCCAGTTATAAGCTAATATGCCGATCAAATCCAGCCTGCTCAGGGTCCGCACCGCAGCGAGGGCGACCCTTGTGCCCCAGTAGTTGCCCTGCGGCATCTCGCAGGCGTGCATGATCAGCACAAGCGCGCCCTTTGGCAATTGCTTTTTCTGAGGTGGGTCAAGATCGACGGGAAGGATTTCCGCTACCGGTGAGCCGATCCATCCTCCGGCCCCGAAAGATTGAGGCCCCCCCACCATAATCAGGCCCCCGCCGAGATCGGTGACGTAACGGCAAAGCATTTCCTGTTGTTGGTATGAGAAGTTTCCACAGCCGGTGTTGATAAGTATGACGGCATCCGTGCCCATCAGCCTGGACAGATTGTCCGGGAATTCGGCCGTAGTCGTATACCGCACGTCCATATCGGTATTCTGCAATGCCCGCTCCAAAGCCCGTCCGGTCGAGCCATCTGCATCGACTACCAAAATATTGCCGGGACCGGCGACGTAAGTGATTGTGCTGGCGCGGTTGTTTTGGACAATTTTATCCTGCCACGGCTCATCGGGCATGAATACGGCCTCGAACTCGTGTATGCCGTGTGTTCCGACGGGCATCGATATTGTCTCGACGTTTGTGCCCGGCTCCAATTCCACCGCCACGGCAATCTCCGGCGAGCCGGGGACAAGATCGACCGGCTCGTCATTGAGATTTAATAGCAGCTTGCCGCGAACACTCGTTGTACTGTTGAGGATAAATCGTAGCGAAATGGTTTGGCCGCTTCTTGCCTTTGTGGGCGCGGCCAGGCGTTTGAAAACGACTTCATTATCATACGAGTATCGCAGCGGCAGCACGTCGATGGGAATTTTGTTGGCCGCGGCGATTCGAGCGGCTTCTTTCAGGTCGCCGCCGGTCTCGTTGCCTTCGCTGACGAGCAGGATTCGAACGGCCGTGTCCGGAGGAGCAATGGCCATCGCCATTTGGACGCCGTCAGCCAGTTTGCTCTGTTGGCCGTTAAGCGTGGTGTTTCTCTGGCGGATTGCAATGTCACCGCCCGGCAGCTTGGAAATGCTCGCGGCCTCGGCAACGTCAACGACCGCCAACTGGTCGCGAGGGGCCTTATCAGCCAGTGCCCGGGAAAGGTAATCCAGAGCCGCCTGCTGAAGATTAGCGGGAATTGACTGGCTTCGGTCGATTACGGCAACCAATGTCATACGCCGGCTGGTCCGTGTAAGCATTGGCCGGGCCAGTAAGGCAATAAGAATTATGACGACCACGCAACGAATGACGATAGCTAACACGCGGCGGACCGGACCCAGGGCGGCAAGATTTCGCAGCCCGAGCCAGACTATCGGCACCAGCAGAATGCAACCCACAAGCCACAATGGCCGGCTGAAATAGAAACCATACGTATATGTCATAGCTGCCACACCTGAATACGATTATTGCCGGCGTCGACAATGAAGGCCCGGCGCCGGGCATCGACTGCTACACCCCAGGGATATGCCAATTGTCCTGACTGCCTGCCTGCACATCCGTAAACGGCAAGGCTCTTCCGGTCGGGGCCGAATAATTGTAATCGATTATTTCCATACTCGCAAACTACCAGTGTCCCGTCCGGCAGCAGCGACAAGTCATAAGGATAACGAAGCTGACCGACAGCCCGGCCGGCTGAACCGATATACCCGAGCAAGCTGCCGTCAAGGTCGTAAATCGCAATGCGATGATTGCAGGCATCGGCCACATAAAGGCATTTTCGTGCCGGATCCACGCATATAGCCGCAGGCCGGGCCAACTGGCCGACTCCGCTGCCGGGAGTGCCGAAACAATACAGGAAATCCCCCTGCTGGCTGAAGACGCTTATCCGGTCGTTGCCGCCGTATTCACTGACGAAGATTCTGCCGTCTTGTGAAAACGCCACGTCGGTCGGATAAATGAAGCAACCGTTCTCCTGCCCGAACTTGCCGAATTCGTCGATCAGTTTGCCTTCGGGAGAAAAGACAACGACACGGTGATAATGCGTGTCGGCTACGTATAGATTGCCGTTAGGGGCGACGCTAAGACCGGTCGGTTTGCCTGTTTCGACGAGAGGCATTTTTATGACATCGAGATATTGGCCGTCTGGACTCAGTCTTTGGATTCGACCGGTCTTATCGACAACTAAAAGCGAACCGTCACTGGTGATATCGATGGCCCTCGGATAAATGAATTCGACCTGCCCCTGTCCGGTTTTTCCGAAAGCGTTCAACACTTTCGGCGCGTCACTCTGGGAAGGTACTTCGTCACAACCTGTAAAGGCAGGTATGCAGGCGGCGATAATTGTGAAAATCACCAGCAGGCGGACCTGGATTAATCGCAGCAATGAAACGACTATCACGGCAAGAACGAGAAACAGACAAATCAGGACCAGGCACGAAGCAATCACCTGCTGGTCCCGGGCGTAGTGCATCTGGTTTAGCAGACGCTGGGCGAAGTTCGGCAATCCCGCCGGCAGCAGCACCATCGTAGCGGACAATTCCGTGATGCCCAGCATAACAATCAGAATGAACGTTCCTACGAAGAGAGGCCACGTATGCGGCAGATGCACATACCACCACGCCTTCAACCGTGAGGCGCCGTCGAGTGACGCCATCTCCGAAAGATGCCTTTCGTGGGCATATCGCGTCAGGAGCAGCAAAATCAGGGCGACGCCCGCGAATCGGCCGGCCTGTCCCGCCGAGACAAGATACCAGCCTTGGCGTAATACCAGTGGGACATTACAGACGGCCAGCATTCTGAGCAGGGAAACCGCAACCAGAGAAGCCGGGACAAACATGACGAGAAATATCGTCGTGCGTAAGATTAATGACAACAGTTGACAAAGACTCCCCCTACCGGGCCTGCCCAGCGACAAAGCACCAAGGGCAATCAAATACGCCATACCGGCTGCAACGGCTGCCACTACCAGCGACCAGCCTAATTCATCCGTGTGCAGTCTGAGAAATTGCCGCAGTGCCTGTGTGTCAGTCATATTACTGACGAGCAGCACAAGCGGCACGATCAACGAAATTCCAATCAGAGCCAGCAGAATGATCCATCGCCATTTGTTTGATTCGGATTCGGCTGTTTCGAGGGCAGTCGCCTGTGGAACCCAGGAGCGAGAGCTTTTTCCCAGCGCAATTGCAAGCAACAAAGCTACAACCACGACGGGCCAGGCCGCCCTGACAAGATAGCTCTCCGAACCGGTCAGTTCATACAGGACGGCTAATTCCGTTCCGATCGTACGTATACCTGCAAGATGAAAGGTCGCAAACTCGGACAGCGACAGAACAAAACACACGCTGAAGGCCAGCAGCAAAGGACGCCCAAGCAGTGGCAGCGTAATCTTCCTGAATATCCCGAAACCGTTCGCATCGAGAGATGCGCAGTCCCGGATTTGTCGATCTATGTTTCGCCATCCCTGAGCGATCAATAAGGCGGCCAAAGGCCAGTACCAAAGTATCAGAACCAAAGACGAGGTGAAGGCGCCGACGAATCTGGCAATTTCGGGCTTGCCGGATAAGTATGCGCCAAGCGCAGTGGTGGGACTCAGCATGAGCGTCCAGGCGTAGTAAAGGACGTAACGCGGCAAAATCAGGGGCATCAGCAGCAATAACAGCAGCAGGTCCTTGCGGGTCCGGCATGTCCCGAGCAATCGCCCGGGGACCCAGCCCAGGAGAACGGCTGCCGCCGCTACAGCAGCGCTCAAACCAAAAGAACGAAACACGGAAGCGAAAATCCCGCCGGTGGTTTTCAACTCAGCGGCTGGAGAGAATATCTGCAAAAATAAAACCAGCAGCGGCAAAAAGATTACAACTATCCACAGAACCAGAGATGCCGCTGTCAGAAACTTGCCGCCGATAGTCTCGTCACTCACCGTAAAACCTCCCTTGCAGTCCGGATGGCCATCGGCAGCCGGTCGGCTATCTTCTCGTAATCTACGAGTAAAGGTTTTGGAATGACATACAACTTGAATTGTTTGGCCAGTGCCGGGCGGATCGGGCAGTTATGCGAATCACTAACGAGAAGCATTTGCTCAAGCTGTTCGCTCAGGAGAAAATCCATCAACTCCTCGGCCTCTTCGGGATTGCCTGCGCCTTTGATAAGGGCGGCCGTGTTCGGTATTGCCAGGGCGCCGTCACCGCCCTGGTCGAGATAGTTCATCGCGATGGGCCAGCCGTTCCGCTGAGCGGCGTAAACATCGTCGGTGTCCGTGAAACAAATGTCGGCCTGTCCCGTGGCGGCCATTCTCACGGCTGTGCTGTTGCCGGCGACCAGGCGGATGTCATTCGCTTTGAGCCTTTCCAAAGTGTCTTTTGCGCGAGCAAAGTCATAATGAGCAAACCAACTGGCCACGTCTCCGCCGGTTGTGCCAAATTCGGGCGCAGCCATAACGAGCCGTCCTTTCCACCTGCTGTCGAGGACATCTTCGAGGCACTTGGGGGCGTCGCCGGCTGCGATTCGTGTCGTATTGTATGCAATGACCCGGGCGCGCAATGCAAAGCCATACCATCGACCGTTGGGATCGGCATATCGTGCGGGCCAGTCCTTCGTCGCATTGCTGCCGTATGGGGCAAGGAGTGACTCGCGGGCCAGACGTATGGTGTGAAAAATCTCGTTCGACCAGAAGACATCGGCAATTGGCGAGGCCGCCTCAGCCCTGATCCGCTGAACCAAGCCGACTGTTTTGCTGGCCTCCGTATCGAAGCGGGGCAGGACGTCAATACCTGTCTGCTTTTCAAACTCGGCGATGATCGGCTCGGCAATCGCCTGGTCCACCGAACAATAAAGGACCACCTTTCTGTAGCTTTGCCGGGGACTTTTCCTGCAGGATAGCAAGGTAGAGAAAAAGCAAGCCGTGACAATTATGACAAGACAGGGAAAGACAATTTTTTTTATTCTTCGCATACCGGTATTTTCTTGGTGCCGGATTTTTTCACTCGCCCTCGGATGCTTCGAGCCGGCCGAAATATTTCTTTATTGCTTCTTCGTATTTGCGGGGGATTTCATTCTCACTGATGGCCGCGGCGGCGCTGTCACGGGCGGCTTGGACTACTTCCGTAAAATCTCGCTTCGCTTCGCCTTTGATCTGAGATTCCTGAAAATACCAACTGGCTATTACAGGGCCTTGTCCAGGCTTGTTTTTCAGGCGGGTTCTCTGCGTGGATGTATCATCCGCTGCGGTTCCGCGGGGGCCATAGCCTACACCCGGGCCTCCGGTTCCGGGCCCGGACCGATCGGACGAACCTTCCATAAACGGACCCTGGTAGCCGAGGCCCTGGCCCATTCCTTCTCCGAGGCAGGCGATGGCACGGCTGATCTCATCGAGACTGGCCTGAGTCAGCATCAACTGCTGTTTCAGGGCATCGAACTCACCCAGTTGCTCGGCAGCGGCGGCCAGTTCGTCTCCCGACAATTGGCCGGCCCCTGTGCCGCAGGCCGCCATTGCGCTTCCAAGGCCGGCACACATACCGGCAGCCGACCGAAAGGCGGAAGCCTTGCGAAGCAGCTCTTCGATATTTTCAGCGGCCAGTCCACGCTTTAACAGCGTCTGGCGTAACTGCTGCTCGCTTAACTTAGCAAGCTTTTTATCAAGTCCGAGCTTTTCCAGCTCCTTTTCAAATTCCTCGTTCTTCTGAGCCAGTTCCCGGAGTCGTTTGGCTAAATCCTGCAACTGCTTGGTCAGAGCCTTTTGTTGCTCCGGGCTTAGGTTACCTTTGGCTAATTCCTTCTGCAGCTCGCTCATAAGATTGGAGGCCTGAGAGAACCGGCCTTTGGCCAGCGCCAATCGCAGCTTTTGTGAGAAAACGTCGGAGGAGCCTCGCAACTGCTTGAACATCTTTTGCAGCAGATTTACAGAATCAAGCTTCATACCGCTTTGCATCTGCTGGATTTTATCGGATAGGTCGCCGAGTTTGCGGATCGCCTGCCTTTTGACGTCCTGCGGCCTGGCATCTTTCGGTGTCTGGTCGAGTCTGCTCAGGGCATCGGCCAATTCAGGCTCACCCAACTGCTTGATTGCCAGCTTGACCGGATCTGCCGCATCTTTAATATCCACTTTGGTCTGTTCGAGCTGCCGGGCACGTTGCTGCTGCTGCCGGTCCTTTCTCAGGAATCCGAGCAGGTCTTTCTGTGGCATGAACAAGATTATGGCCGCTGCAATCAACCACGTGCTGATCGCGTACATCCAGCACCGCGAAGGGCGGATGGGAAAATGTCCCTGAAGGTTCGCTTGCTCGGCCTTTTGTCGTGCTTCGCTCCGTGCGGCATTGGCAAAAGGATCATCGGAATCGGCAAGTGCCAAAGTCGTGCTGAAACGCTCGCGCAGCTTCAATCGTTCATCGAGCAGCAACGAAACTTGCATTCGGCTCGGCTGCCTCAGCAGCCAGAGCAACAAAATCAGGGCAATCGAAGCTGCCGAGAAGCTTATAACCGCCCTTGAATTGATGGATTTGATAATACCCAAAGCCAGCAGGCGGTCGGTCAGAACGGCCAGCATTACGATAATACCGACGGCAGTAAGGACACGCCCTGTATGCTTGAGCAGCAGGTTAATACTGCATCGAAGCCAAACGCTGCGAAGCTTCTTTTCGAGTGTTTTGAGCATTGACAAGGCCTTTTGCGCCAGATCCTGTTATTAATGTTCTACGAAGGATATAGCGCCCCGGTTCACCCGGATAACTGTTACCATTTAAATATAGACGCAAATTGCTCAGGAAAGTTACTTTTTATTTCCATAATTTAATGAAAATTTCAATTTCCCGGCTCTTTTTACAACTGCAATTTGCCCATTATAACGGTCATCGACTATCCCGCAAAACGATTTCTTAAACCTTTGCGGCAGATTATACTGAATTATCTTTCCACTATAAAAGTCACATCCCAATTGGGGGATTCTTTTGTTCTACGCGGCGGTTTTTCTTTGCCGCCGTCATCGCTCAGGTCTTCGCCGATACTGTAAACTACAAAACCAGCCCCAAGCTTCTTGTATCGCGTCTCATTACCGTCGAAAGGATCCGTGGGAACGGCATCGAGGTAAGCTGGAACAAGGTCCGTGAGTGCATCAGGAAGCCTCCCGGCAGCAAGACGATAACGCAGGACTGCCAGCGCAGTCCGTGCGGTTCGCAGATAAGCGATGGTTCTTAATTCTATGGTGGTAATCCTCGATAATGCAGGCATTATTATATGCAGTAGTATATGAACTTGCGAGGTTGACTGGAGCCTGGCGTCAATGGCTTTGACCGCCTCCTGCCGCCGGTGCGGAGGAAGCTGTGCACTCTTTATGTATCCATCCATAATATCGAGGTAAATAATTGCATCGGCATCAGCCAGACCTACGGCTTTGTATAACTCAAGGATTGGATGGAAAGGAATGCCGTTTATAATATCCGGATTCACAGATCCCGGCTCCTTGAAAAAACTGATCCCATTACAGCGTTCACCGACGAATGCACAGGAAATATCGGAAATACGCTCTGCGTTGTTAACACATTCGATCAGATCAACCAGTTGCTCATCCGTGAGTTCAGCCCGGTTGATGCAGTACTCTATAGTCGTTGCGGCAAGCCTTTGGCACGCGACATGAACAAGTTGAGAAACTATAATTGGTTCTTTCGCAAGCGAACGAGCGATTCCAAAGCACGATATTACCGAATGTATGGCTAATTTGCCGTTCCCGTTCTCAGCGTGTAAAATAGCCTCAAGTTTCAGCAAGAAGACAGCTCTACGTATTTCACTCAGGGGGGACAGCTTGGTCTCAAAACCGGCACTCAG
>CBDVBU010000056.1:0-13260 GCA_965372295.1 uncultured Phycisphaerae bacterium | reverse complement strand
CCGTGCGAGACATGCCCCCCCTGGTCAAGGCCGAGACTGAATATCCTGTCACCTCTTTCCAGCAAGGCGGTCAGAACTATCTGGTTTGCGGCGGTTCCGGAATGCGGCTGCACGTTCGCGTACTGTGCTCCGAATGTCTCTTTAGCCCTGGCCGTGGCCAGTCTCTCGATGTCATCAACAAACTCGCAGCCCCCATGGAACCGGGCGCCGGGGAAACCCTCGGTCGTTTTGTCCTGAACGACTGAACCCAGAGCCGCCAGGACCGCTTTCGAGCACTGATTCTCCGCGGCAATAAGCTGCAGGCTGTTTTGCAGCCTTTCGTACTCTTTGGTTATAAGGTCATAGATTTGACCATCCTGCTCTTTAAGAGCACCAAGTATGCCTTCGTGGTACTCCCGCGAAGATATCTTCTCCAGCTCATCCAACACTTTCGAATCCTTTCATCAGTCGGGATAAAGTCATTGCTTAGCTGAAAAAATTCCTGACAATATCGTTAAACGTGACGTAAAGAATAAGCGACCCGATCAGCGTCCAGCCTGCATAGGCAATGATCGCCTGCACACGCTCGCTTAATGCCGATCCCTTGATTTTCTCGACAATTAAGAGCACGACCAATCCTCCGTCAAGGGGCGGCAGCGGCAGGAAGTTGAACACTGCAATCGCCGCGCTAATCAAGCCGAGAAAATAAACGTAGTAAACAAACGGTCGGTCGGCAACAATGCGATAGCTAAGCGTGATAATACCGACCGGCCCCATAAGGTCCTTCGGACTGACAAGTCCCCCGATCAGCCGCCTCAATGTCACATAAGTCTGGGCCACAAACATAACGGTCTTTCTATATCCCATCACCACGGCATCAACCGGACCGTCGGCTTTGTAAGTTTTCTCTAAAAGCTTGAATGGAATTGGTTCGGCAATAGCAGATTTGACAGAATATAAATCTTCCCCACCGGGAACATCCATAGAAACGGCGCCTGCGACTTGCTCATTGAGGCGGTAGTCAATCGTGATTCGCTGACCGGGATATTTTCTTATTTCCCTGGCAACGTCAAAGAAGCTGAATACTGGGGCTCCATCGACTGCCGTTATTACTGCACCGGCTGGAATTTCCAATGCGGCAGACCCTTCTTCCGGAGGAAGAGTACCGGCAACTACAGCGTGTTCAAGATCGTATGTTATAGCAACACCGATCATCACCTTTTCTCCACGCGAGGCACGCTTGGGAACAACAGTGACTGTGACGATCCGTTCAGCACCATCGTTCTCTGTGCGCAGAACTTTAACAGGCAGATCTTTGCCTTCGTATTCTATAGTAAAATCGCGCATCTGCCGGTAACTGGGATTTTCTACATTGCCGATTGCAAGAATTATATCGTCACGTCGCAGCGAAGGTTTGGTATTATCGCTTTCTTTACCGGCTAAAACATCTGTGATCCGCATACGCGGCACCAAGGTATAGATGTCGCCACTAAGGGTCGATTCGGACATACCCGGTCTTATTGGAGCCGACAACCTCATGCCGATCTTCGTTTCGATCAACCTGACTTCCTTCGAGACCGGATCTATCCTCTCTGCCGACAGTTTGATTGCCGGTAAGAATGATTCTTTAACTATCTGAGCCATTTCCCAGTATGTTGTTACGTGCCTGCCATTAACAGACTTGATTAGATCGCCGGGAAGTAAGCCGGTTTTAGTGAATAAATCATCGGCATCATCTTTTGAAAGTTTTCCAATAGTCAGGCTCTCCGGAACTATAATGCCGAAACCTCGCAGCGACTCTTCCGGCAACTGCTCGGACACAAGGGCAAAATCTTCTTCGGTGCCGTCAAGATGCCTGACTCTCATCTGGACTTTTTCATCCTTGCCCGACAAAGCAGCGGCTATCGCGATATTACCAAAATCAAGGTCTTCGCTTTCACCTGCAATCTCAATTATTTCGTCGCCGGCTTTCAGGCCGGCTCGCTGTGCAGGTGAATCCGGCATCACATCTCCGACTACGGCAGGCGTTAAATTTATGCCAACAAGAAAAACAATCATAAAGACGATAACGGCACTAATAACGTTAAAAGTAACACCTGCTGCTAAAACTGCCGCGCGAGTATGAGGCGGCTTATTGGCATACGAACGGGGATCGTCGCTGGATTTGACCGACCCTGTATCTTCTTGCCCCAGCATTTTAACGAAACCACCGAAAGGAATAAGGCCGATACGATATTCGGTTTCACTGGCCTTACATTTGCCGGCGATGGTAAAACACAACGCGCCATTACCGGAATCATCGTCTTTTTTTGGCAAAATCTCCGGCAATATACGAATCCGTATACCCCTTTCTGTTTTTTGCACACCCAATAAGATCGGCGGCATGAACAGCGAAAAGGCTTCGACCTTTATACCGGACAATTTGGCAACAATGAAATGCCCGAACTCATGGACTAAAATCACGGCCCCAAACCCAAGCAAAACCAGCAGCGCATTGCCAACAAAGCCAATATTCCGGGCAATTAAGAGGATCATAGGGACGACAATTACGGCCATTAAAAACACCCGGAAATACTTGCCGGAGAAAATTGTAGTTTTCGACATTAAAACACCTCCAAAATCAACAGACTCATCAAAACTTACACGCTACATGCCAATTCCGTAACCTCTCTTCTTGCCCAGGCATCCGCCTCAAGGACATCTTCAAGAGAAACCGTTGGTTCAACATTATGCCTATTCAGGCAATTTTCAATAATCTCAACTATATTAACAAATTTGATTCTACCCGCCAAGAACTCCTCGACAGCAGCCTCATTTGCGGCATTGAAAACAACCGGAGCCGTGCCGCCTGTTCGTGCTACCTCATAACCTAATGACAGAGCACGAAACGTCTGAAGATTGGGTTTTTCGAACGTCAGTGTACCGATTTCCTCAAGGCGAGGCGCCCTGGCAATCCCGGCAACACGCTCCGGGTACGTCAGGGCATATTGAATCGGAAGACACATATCCGGCTCGCCGAGCTGGGCTATCATCGAGCCGTCCACAAATTCGACAATTGAGTGAACTATCGACTCAGGATGAATTAAAACCTCAATTTTTTCCACCGATATATCAAAAAGCCAGCGGGCCTCGATAATCTCGAACGCCTTATTCATCATCGTCGCCGAATCAATGGTGATTTTCGGACCCATATCCCAGACAGGATGTGCAAGGGCCTGCTCTAAAGTTACATTTAGGATATCCTCTGCAGTTGCCTGCCTGAAAGGTCCGCCCGAAGCTGTCAGGATGATTTTATTGACTTGTTCTTTACTGCCTGACTGCATCGCCTGGAAAACCGCTGAATGTTCGCTGTCCACCGGTAAAATAACGCTGCCGTTTTCTTTCGTTTCCTTCCTGAGCAACTCTCCGGCAATAACAAGGGGCTCTTTATTGGCGATTGCAAGCCTCTTGCCCTTTCGTCCGGCGGCAAGAACCGCAGGCAGACCCGCCGCACCGACAACCGCGGTAAGGAGAACATCCATCTCCTGGAGTTCGGCAATTTCGATCAAACCCTCCGGCCCAACCAGAATCTCAATATCCAAATCGCCGAGAAATTCGCGAAGCTGCTCTGCATAATCAGAATTTGTTATAGCAACAAATTTGGGCTTGTACCGCCTGGCCTGCTCAGCCAAAAGCTCTACTTTGCTGTGAGCGCTCAATGCAACGATTTTGTACTGAGGCCCGAGCGAATCGATTACCCGCAGCGCGTTTTTGCCGATCGATCCGGTCGAACCCAAAATTGCAATTTGCTTTGTCACAAATATACTAATGAATAACCTTATTGAGAGGATACGTGATTATGCCGGAGGCACCTGCTCGTTTGAGGGCCGGGACCAGGGAACGCTCGATTTTGTCCTCTATAATCACTTCTATTGCCACATAATCCGGATCAGCCAGGGCCGAAACAGTCGGACTCTTCTCAGCCGGCAGTATCTGCAGGATGGATTCCAAAGCATCCTTTTTTATGTTCAATTTCAAGCCGACTTTGCTGCGAGCTTCGATTGCCGCGTTGAGCAGGATAGATATGTTCTCTATTTTCTCTCGCTTGAATTTGTCGTCCCATGCCTGCTTATTCGCTATAAACCTTGTCGTAGAGCTTATCACGGTATCGAGTATTCGCAGGTTATTCGCCTGCAGGGATGTGCCTGTCTCGGTAAGTTCCACGATTGCATCCACCAGCCGCGCCTTTACCTCGGTCGCACCCCAGCTAAATTCGACCTTTACGTTGATGTTTTTGTCTGCAAAATATTTCTTTGTTACGTTTACGAGTTCGGTTGCTATTATCTTGCCGGACAAATCCTTGACATTTTTGACATCCGATTCATCAGGTACAACCAATACCCATCTTGCAGGTTTGCTTGTGGCTTTGCTGTATGCAAGCTCACATATTTCATTCACATCCGAACCGTTTTCCATTATCCAGTCATATCCGGTAATACCGGCATCAAGAACGCCATCTTCAACGTACCTGCTCATTTCCTGTGCCCGCAGCATAATAAGCTGGATTTGCCCGTCATCTATACGAGGCAGGTAACTCCTTTTGGAATCAAGGATATTGAAGCCCGCTTTGTCAAAAAGCTCAATCGTTGCCTTTTGCAAACTGCCAGCGGGAATGCCTAATTTTAGTATCTGTTCTTTCATAATTTTACGTGCCGCGCCAGAGATTCTGTGTTTTTAGGCTTTTTTTCTCCTGGTTGTTTTCTTCTTCGTTTTTGTCTTTGTTTTTGTCTTGCTCTTCTTTTTACGTGTCGTCTTGGCTTTAGTTTTCTTTTTGACCTTGGTTGACTCGCTCTCACGCCGTAAGAGGGCATAGAACTCGTAGCCGTTCTTGGCCGAAATCTGCTTAGCCAAAAATCCTCCTATCTGCTGGTCATCAGCATCCGGATTAACGAGATCGTTGTTTCTGAGATATTTTATCATTCTGTCCGTAAGAGGTATTGCGTGCCCCCCCAGGGACGTGAGCAAACAATAATCGACGACGAAACGGCTGGTTCCATCAATTTTCTCAAGAGCCTGCTTGGCCGGACGCTTGCCGATTTTTTTCAATGCTTCTAAGCTGACTTTGTGATATTCGTTGAATATGCCATTCAAAATCCTGGTGATTGTCAAAGCTATATCCATTATAATGGGGGTATCCTTGCCCAGAACTTCAACAATCTCTTCTGCTCGGGAAACCCGCAAATCGTTCCAGTCAACAAAAAAGTCGGCTAATTTCCTGATAATAGAATCTGTCCTTTTTTCGCTCATTTCGGCGCTTACGACAGGATAGATAATCGCGTCTATTACTTTTTCGTAGCTGACCTTTTGTACTTTCGGATATTTACGACTCAATGTGCGATATAGCTTTTGTATTTTTTTAGAATAATCTTTACTGTTCTTCATAATCCTTTAACTCTTTAACAGCCCGGTCGATCAGATTCAAAGTTTCCAGCGTTTTTTTAAATTTCTCATCTTTGTAAAAATGTAAAACAGGGCAGAATTTGCTCTGTACTTTACCGGCTAACAGTGATTGTATCCGGCTCTTTGCGTGTGTTATTGCCGCAAAAGCCTTGTTTTGACCAGCTTTGTCGCCGCCAAAAATGCTGAGATACACGTCGGCATTACGCAAATCGGCTGCCATATCAACTCTCGTGACGCTTATAAATCCATCAATGCGCGGGTCGTTAAGATGGTGGGTAATAGCATCACTTACTGCCTCTTTTACAATACGAGCTACTTTTTCCTGCCTTCGAGTTGCCATCTCAACATTTATTATTATCTATTTACTATTAACTATTGTCTCGGAGTTTAAATCCCCGCTTTCTTTGTCAATAGTCAATCTTTAATTTGTAATTTGTAGCGTCCTTGCTACTTTGACGATTTCATAGAATTCAAGCACATCATCGACTTTTATATCATCGAATCCTGCTATTTTGATGCCGCACTCCAAGCCTGCTCTGACCTCACGAGCATCATCCTTGAAGTGCTTTAGCGATTCTATACTCAGGTTGTCTTTGAGCACAATATTATCACGTATAAGTCTTATCTTGGCGTTCTTGATTGCGTTTCCGCTGCTGACAAAACAACCGGCCACCGTACCTATCCGTGAAATCTTAAACGTAGTTCTTACGACAACTCTGCCAAGTGAGTTCTCTGTCTCTTCCGGCTCAAGCAAACCGACCATTGATTTTTGCAAATCTTCGGTTATACGGTATATGACATTGTAGAGTCTTATCTCAACGCCTTTGGCTTCTGCAATCTTGGCCGCGTGTTCATCGCTTATAACATTAAAGCCGATAATAATAGCATTCGACGCTTCCGCAAGCACAACATCGCCTTCGGTAATCCCGCCGGGTGCGGCATGCAAAATGTTAATTTTTACTTCTTCGACGCTGAGATCAGATAAATATTTCTTTAAGACATCGACCGATCCCTGGACGTCCGCCCGAATGATAAGATTTAATGATTCTGCTTTACCTGCCTCTATTTGACTGAATAAATTATCCAGAGTAACCTGCGTCCGCTCTGCCAGCGAACGTTCTCTGTAGTTTACCTGGTTTTCCTCCGCGGCGGTCTTGGCTTTGTTGATATCGTCCAGGCAGTAGAATCTGTCGCCCGCCTGTGGAACATCGCTCATACCGGTTATCTCCACCGGCATAGAACTCGTGCCTGCCTTGATGTTTTTACCGGAGCTGTTTTTCAGCATCTTTACTCTACCATATACACTACCGGCCAGTACGACATCGCCCTTTTTCAGTTGGCCTTCCTTGATTAGCAGAGTCGCCACCGGGCCGCGCTTTGCTGACATTCTCGCCTCGATAACCCACCCTGTTGCGGGAATTGTATTATCCGCCTGGAACTCACGCAATTCAGCTACATAGTCGAGAGATTCAAGCAGATCATCAATGCCTTCGCCGGTAGTTGCGCTGGTTTTGACCACTTCGGTCTCGCCTCCCCATTCGGTCGGCGCCAACTCCTGCTCAGCTAACTGAGAGTAAATACGATTTATGTCGCAACCGGGCAAATCTATTTTATTCAATGCTACAATAATCGGCACATTTGCAGCTTTGCTGTGGGCAATTGCCTCGATAGTCTGGGGCATCACCCCATCGTCGGCGGCAAGCACCAGCACCACAACATCCGTCATATTGGCGCCTCGGGCGCGCATAGCCGTGAAAGCCTTATGGCCCGGAGTATCGAGAAATGTCACTTTCTTTTTGTCCCATGTAACCTCAGATGCTCCGATGTGCTGGGTGATTCCTCCCGCCTCGCCGGAGGCTATATGAGTCGACCGGATTTTATCCAGAAGGCTCGTCTTGCCGTGGTCAACATGTCCGAGCATTGCAGCAACTACCGCCCGCTTCTGGAGGTTCTTTCGCTGGCGCTGTTCAAATTCTTCTCGTATTTTCTCTTCCAGCGTACTTTTATGTTCTACCACCAGCTCAGTTCCGAACTCAAGAGCAACCAACTCCGCAACCTCATTGTTAATGACCTGATTAGCCGTGGCCATTACACCCTGCTGCATAAGTTTGAGGATTATATCCGTTGATTTAATCGCCAGAGCCGCGGATAAATCCTTTACCGTAATCGGCTCGCTTATGGCGACTTTTTTCGGTCTGACAGCCGAGGTGATTTTCTGCTTAAACTTAGGAGCAATTTTACGCATCGGCCTCGATCGCAGGCCCTCGCCGCCAGCCGCATCAAGTCGAGCTCGCCTTTCTTCAATATCTATTTGTCGCCATTTGCTGTCAGGTTTTGCCCTCCTCGCTGTTTCCGACTCACGCTCGTCTCGTTTTCGTCCATGTGTTCTTTCTTTATGTCGCTTCGGCGAATGTCCCTTCTCTTTGGTCGGAGCGATAGCTTTACCCGTACCGTTCTTTTGGCTGTACATCAAAGGCTCGGTAACAGGTGCATCGTACCTGACTCTTGGTTTTGGCCTTGATCTTCGTACAGGCTCGGGTGCCTCGACTCGAACAACGCGCGGTCCGCTCAATCGAGCAGGCTCAGGCTTTTCCAAAATCGGCCCGGCAGGCACAATCGGCTCAGGTTTGGGTTTGGGCTTAGGCTTGGGCTTGGGGACTTCGACTATCTTTTCTTCCCCAAGTGGTGGTTCATCGACAATTACCGAAGTGCCCGACTGCACTTCAACGTTCCCTGCTACTTCTCCCTTTTCACTTTGCGTTTCTTCGGCTGTAGTGGTTGCCTTGGTCCGCCTGGCAGCAGGTTTTGCCTCTTTGGCTTTTTCAGCTTCCGTTTCTTCTGTTGCCGGTTTCTTCGTCGCCTTCTTTTTCTTTACCCGGACCTTTTTCAGATCTACCTTATCAGAGGTCTCGACTGTTGTTACGTTGGCTCCTTCGCTGAACCATTCCCGGATAGTCGCCGCCAACCCAACCGAAATCACCGACATGTGGTTCTTTATATCCAGACCTTCATCCTGGCATTTCTTTACAATAGCAGAGCTTTTTACTCCAAGCTCTTTGGCTAAAATGTAAACTCTTGTAGCAGCCAAAAACAATTCTCCAATCTCATTCGTGTTTATTATGTCATATCCCGAACGAGATATGTTTATTTTTCGTCGTCCCCTGCATTTGTTTGTTGGGCCAGTTCCTTTTTCGCATCGTTTTGTTTAGACTCGGCGGCCAGACGTTCCGCTTCTTTAGTTGCCGCTGCAACCAGCTTGCCGGCGATGTCCGAGTCAATCTTCAGCTCATTAACCAGCGGTTCAATCCCGACATCCTCCAGGTCCGGCACCGATATGACACCGAGAGCTATCAGCTTGTCAACAATTGCCTCATCAACACCTTCAACTTCAACTGCCTTTATGCAATTTGCCAATTGTTCAATACCTCGATTGTACTCTTCAGGTGTAAGTATATCGATATCCCAGCCGGTTAATCTGGCAGCTAGCCGAACATTTTGTCCATGCTTGCCGATGGCCAGGCTGAGCTGCTCTTCGTCCACAACAACTGTTGCCCGTCCTAATTCGAAACACAAGGCTATTTCACTAACCCTGGCTGGCATTAACGCATTTGTTACAAGCACCTGGGACGACTCATTCCAGCGAACAATATCTATTTTTTCTCCACCGAGTTCCTCAACTATGTTCTTTATCCTGCTGCCCCGCACACCTACGCATGCCCCAACTGGATCGACCTTCTCATCGTATGACACCACCGCGACTTTCGTTCGGTAGCCCGCCTCTCGGGCAAGTGCACGTATTTCGATAATTTTTTCACTGATCTCCGGCACTTCCAACCCAAACAATCGGCGAATAAAATCGGGATGCGTACGAGAGAGAATAATTTTGACCTGGTTCGAGGTTTCCTTTACATCGAGAATCAAACACCGAACTCTCTCGCCTACCCGGTGCGTCTGGCCCATTATCTGCTCGCCTTTCGGCATAAAGCCTTCGGTCCAGCGGTCCAGATTGACTATCAGTGCCCCGCTTTCGTATCGCACAACCGCGCCGCTTATGATTTCTCCTTTTCGCTGGACGAACTCGGCATAGATACTGTTTCTCTCATCAGCCCGTATTTTCTGGATAATCACCTGTTTGGCGGTCTGGGCAGGGATTCGGCCGAGTTGCTTTATGTCAATTTGCACGTCATCCTTAAAGGCAGTAATTTCTCCCGTGCCGCGGTCGATGCTTACAACTATATTACTTTCAGGCTCGGCAAAATGCTTTCTCGCCGCCGAAACCATTGCTTCTTCCAAGTCAAAAAATATCGATTCCTTATCGATGTTTTTGTCGCGAGCAATATTCTCAACGATTCGTAGTAATTCCTGATTCATCGTTTTTTCTTCCTGACTAATATTTTGCGACCCGGCACTAAAAACCTTTGCCAAGCAAAAAAAATGGAAACCACCAGGTTTCCACTTCAATCGGGGGAGCCGCTGATAAGAGACTCCATTGCACGCCAAAACGAACAGAGGTTATATTTCACCTTTGCGCTACATCATCTGCCTCCGTTCGGAGCCCCGATTTTGCAAATCTTCCTGCAAGTGGGAACCCAGTTCCAAAACCTCATTCGTTTCCCGATATTGAAGCAGAAACAGCGATTGCCAAGCCACCATATGCGCATAAGCGCAGCCGTGCACATCCATGGTTCGCCTACTTTGCACTGTTCGATAATCCTGTCAAAAGCATTTCAAACACCTAATTTAGTTCAAAGTTTTAGTATTGGCAACTGTTAATCCTTATAACTAAACTCCTTATAATAATCGTCAAATCCGTCAAGAGCAATAACTTTTTTACCAAATTTGTATAATTTTTAGACCGTACTTGATAGAGAGCATAAAACCACCGGCAATAAACATCAAAAGTCCGCATAAAAATGTCTTTTTATAGTCAATAGCCTTCTTTTGGGCCTCAATATGCCATAGCCGGCAGTTACCGGCATCCGGGGCCAAATTGTCGAATTTTACGTCTCTTAGTTTGTTTTTCAGCTTTTCTCTCTAAATCTTCGAGATTCATGATACGAGATAAGCTACGAAGCCGGTACCAGACGAGCGGTTAATTTCTTCTTATATACAGTGATTTTCTCAATTCGCACTTTGTTATCTTCAACGCTAAAAACGGGATCGAAGGATTCTTCGTTCAGCAATGATCCCACTATCTTTGTCAGCAAAACCTCTGTGTCTACGTGCATAATGGCAATCTTTTCAGCGTACATCTTTTTGCCCATCATCCTAGCGAGCGGGGTAATATTCACAGCGCCAACCTTGATTTTTACTACATACAAATTTAACAGCTTCTGCTCATCAATCTTCGGCTCCAGCTCAATCGTTATAATAAGCTCCACACCTTTGGCATTTGCTGTTATCATCAGCACGATGGATCCCGGCACAAAAAGCACTGCTGGTGCGTACAGCATTATGCCCTCGGAGAACTTCGGCCACCCCAAACCGGCGACAATTTCGTTTATCCCATCCTGTGTGACGACCAGATCAAACGGCTCGCCACTCTGTGAATTATTATAGAACTGAGGCGATAATTCGTGCGTCAGATACGGACTAACCTGCCCCTGCTCGTAGTTGTAGGAGTCAAAATCAGCCGGATCATAACGGCCGGGCCTGTAGAGCAGCAAAACAAAAACAATGACAGCTACCGTTAAGTCGATTAAAAGCCAGAAGACCAGTTTTTTCCATCTCGATTTCTTATGAATTTTTGAATCTGTTTCCATATTTCGTATTTCTCTCTTGCTCGGAATCATTTCTGTGATTATAGTAGCTCAAACGTATAGTTAATAGTTTTTTCCAAGTATGAGGGCACGATAATGGCAAGTCATTTTGCTGACCGCCTCTGTGAGGCAGTGAGAACTAAGAAAACGTCTTTAATCGTTGGTCTGGATCCCGTTTATACAAGGCTCCCGGAGGCGATTAGAAGCCACCGCCAGATGAACGACGAATTTGATGCCGCCGCCGCGGTCGATGCAATCTTCGATTTCTGCACACAGACTTTGCGGATTGTCGCGCCAATGGTGCCGGCGGTGAAAATAAATATCGCCTTTTTCGAGAGATATCTCTGGGAAGGCATGGAAACTTACTACAACCTGATAACCGAGGCAGATGATTTAGGCGTCGAGATTATCGGCGATGTCAAGCGAGGCGATATCGGCCACACAGCGGAACATTACGCCGCAGCTCATCTGGAAAATCCGGAACTGGCCGGACTCGAAGATACGCTGGCGCCGGACGCCATTACTATCAACGGCTACACAGGGGCCGACGGCATCGAGCCTTTTGCGGATATGGCCACCAAACAGGGCAAAGGTGTATTTGTGCTGGTGCGAACCAGCAATCCATCCGCGGCAGCAATCCAGGATTTCGCGGACGCTGACGGCCAAAGAATGTACGAAAAGCTCGCTGATATCATCGGCGAAATCGCCAGTCAAGACGATAGAATCGGCAAGAACGGTTACAGCAACGTGGGAATGGTCGTAGGCGGAACCGCGCCGGACGTCACTGCCGCTTTGCGGCAGAAATACGACAATATCTGGTTTCTCGTGCCGGGCTACGGCTCGCAGGGCGCTTCGGCCGCCGATTGTGTACGATTCTGCAAACCCGATGGCTCCGGCGCCCTGATTAACGCATCACGCTCGATTATCTATGCCTATGAAAAGCCGAAATACAAAGACCAGTTCGGCGATGACTGGAAAAGATGTATCGAGCAGGCTGTTATCGACGCAAAAGTCGATATAGCAACCGCAATGCAGACAAAACTCTGAGGCGAACGAGATTGTTTTTGGCGCCGCAAGCTCGCCGACGACGTAGATAAGAACGAAAAAACTGCCATCTCTCTACCTTGTGACCGGTACAGATGATGTGTCGATTTCACTTGTCCCGTATCACGTAAAGACTTAGACTACACGTATTATCGTGACACTTGACGTTCTATCGTGAGTTGAACCAGATGCAAGACTACAAGTATGAATTTGCCGGCAAGACTGTTCTGGTAATGGGCCTGGGCCACTTTGGCGGCGGGATTGATGTTGCCAAATTTGCACACAACGCCGGTGCGAAGGTAATCGTAACGGATTTGGCCTCCGCCCAACAATTGAGCGATTCCATTGACCAACTCAGAGACCTTGACGGCATCGAATTTCATCTCGGTTCGCACGACCCGGCTGATTTCGAGCAGGCCGATATTGTCGTCGCCAATCCCGCTGTCCCCGGCGATAATAAGTTTCTTCAAATCGCCCGCCAGGCAAACAGATTTGTTACGTCCCAGATAAGCATCTTCTTCGAACTATGCCCGGCAAAGATAATCGGCATAACAGGCGCCAACGGCAAAAGCACAACCACCGCCCTGACCGCCCACTTGCTCAATAACACATTATCCGAAACTGTCATTGCGAGCGAAGCGAAGCAATCTCAAACCACGCAATACGCATTACGCAATACGCAATACGAGAACGTTTGGATAAGCGGCAACATAGGTAATCAACCGCTGTTGACCACGCTGGAGGAGATCGGCCCCGATGATCTGGTCGTATTGGAGCTATCGAGTTTTCAGCTCGAACAATTGGAAGAAATTCAAAAGGCGCCATACGTGGCGCTGTTGACGAATCTGACGCCGAACCATCTCGACCGGCACGGGACATTTGCAAATTATTGCGCCGCGAAAGAGAATATTTTCAAGTTTCAAAATCGGGACGATAACCGCCCTGCCGTTTCCATTTTTAATGCCGAAGACAAAATTGCCGCCGAATGGTTCGAGAAATACAAGAACGACACCGGCAGAATTTGCATCAAATTCTCTGC
>CBDVBU010000055.1:0-13455 GCA_965372295.1 uncultured Phycisphaerae bacterium | reverse complement strand
GGTGCCGTAAAAAAAGTTGTTGTTGCGGGTTGTCTCGGTGAAAGATTAGGGCCGGAGCTTCTCGAAAAAGTCGAGGGCATAGATGTTGTTATAGGTCTCAGTCAGCGAGATAATATTGCAAAAATAATCGAAAATTTTTTTTCTTCCGGGCTCTCCGGACGTTGCGGAGACTCTTACCCAAACCAACCATTGCCCCCAATTAGTGACCGAGTTGTAGATGACAGATGTAGATTACTTATTACTCCGCAACATTGGGCATACCTGCGAATCAGTGAGGGCTGCAATCACCGCTGCTCTTTTTGCACTATACCGGCTATCAGGGGTCGGTTCCGAAGCAAGCCGATGGAGCTTGTTATCGCCGAGGCCGATGAACTGGTTTCAGCAGGCGTGGTCGAGTTGAATGTAATTGCGCAGGACTCAACGAACTATGGGCGAGATTTGAAAATAAAAAACGGATTACCTGCTCTTCTAAGAGAATTGGAAAAAATTGCCGATCTAACATGGCTTCGGTTGATGTATCTGTACCCGGCTGGAATTGATGGTGAACTAATCGAAGTCATCGCAAACAGCGATAAAATCCTTCACTATCTTGATGTTCCGCTCCAGCACGTAAACGATAAGATCCTCAAGTCGATGCGCCGGCCCGATACCAGGGACAAGCTCCAGCGCCTAATCGAGAACCTGCGTCTTGCCATGCCTGATATTGTGCTGCGCACAACGCTGATCGTTGGCTATCCGGGCGAAACCAACCGGCAGTTCGAAGAGCTGATGGACTTTGTCAGGTGGGCGCGATTTGATGCGCTGGGCTGTTTCAAGTTCTATCCCGAATCCGGAACTTCTGCCGCGGAACTGCCCGGCCAGGTCCCGGACAAGGTCAAACAGCAGCGTTTTGATGAACTGATGGTAGCCCAGCAGAAAATCGCTTTTGCCGGAAACAAAGACAGGGTCGGCGGCAGTCTGACCTGTCTGGTTGATTCGGTCGATTCTGGAGGTCTCGGCCGGGGACGCTTTTACGGCCAGGCCCCCGACATCGACAGCGTTTGCATAATAAAACACTGCTCGGCAAAGCCGGGACAGTTCATCGCCACAAAAGTTATTGGAACACAGGATTATGACTTGCTCGTTGAGTAAATTTAATATTGAAATACATTTTTAACAAAGTAAACTTCATACTTATGCTGAAACTTATCCCTAACATTCTGACTATGGGCCGGCTCGTTTTGACCATCGTCTTTCTGGTTATGATTCTTTTTGCCCCGCGGTATTACGCCGACGGTGAAGTGCCGTTTCCCGGTTTTCTCGACGTTGCCTTCATCCTCTTTGTCATTGCCGGCCTGACCGATATCGCCGACGGCATAGCGGCCCGCAGGCTAAACGTAACCAGCAAGTTTGGTCGAATGGTCGATCCCCTGGCGGATAAAATCCTCGTCTGCGGGGCATTCATTTGCTTTGCGATAGTCGGTCAGCCGACGCTTTTCAACCTGGGCCCCGGTGCGTTGGCGGCGATCCACTGGGCCGTAGCGGGCATTTTAATCGCGAGAGAAGTTTGCGTGACGGTATTAAGGCACATTGCAGAGTCCCGCGGCGTCAATTTTGCTGCCACCGCGTCCGGCAAGATCAAAATGTTCCTTCAATCGTTCGCAATCGGTACGGTAATAATCAAAATGGCCCATGTCCAGACTGCTGTCTGGGGATATTGGTTTACAACTGTGGTTTTCACACTGATGCTGGTTGTCACAATCATCTCAGGCATCAGGGCCACACAGCGACCACACGGCTAAAAAGCAACATAAAGGAAAGAGGCTCATGAAACACAAGGCATTTTATCACGTAACAATATTGGTAGTCTTCTGTGCGGCCGTAGGTTTGTTCGCAAATGCAGCTACGGCAAAGAATGAGTTCCTGCCCCCGATTCCCGATGGGAAAACATGGAAACTCGCCTGGAGCGACGAATTCGACGGCACACAAATCGACCAGTCCAAATGGGAAATACTCGGCGATTGGAAACGCCGGGACGGTTTCTGGGTCAAAGAAGACTCTTATCTGGACGGTAAAGGAAACCTCCTCGTCCGCACGAAAAAGGACGGCGACCGATACACCAGCGGCGCACTGCGCACCAGGGGCAAATTCGAGCATAAGTTCGGCTACTGGGTCTGCCGGTGCAAGTTCCCCACGCAGGAAGGTCACTGGCCCGCGTTCTGGATGCATGCCAACACCGTCGGCAAAGTCGGGGACGAAGGCAGGGACGGCACGGAAATAGACATTATGGAAAAGCCGTGGCGCGAGGACAAAATCACGCAGAACCTGCACTGGGATGGATACGGCAAAGAGCACAAAAGCGCAGGGAGCGGCCAAATTACAATCCCCGGCGTCAGTAAAGGTTTTCATACGTTCGCTTTGCATTGGACCCCCAAGCAATACGTTTTCTACGTGGACGGCAAAGAAACCTGGCGCACCAGCGCCGGCGGTGTCTCGCAAGTGCCCCAGTACGCGAAACTCACCGAGGAAATCGGCAAGTGGGGCGGTGACATAACAAAGGCCAACCTTCCCGATTACTTCGTCGTCGATTACGTCCGCGTTTATGACATGGTCGAGCGCGACGATGCGACTGCACGAAAAGAGCTAATTCGTAAAGCCGTTGACGTCCGGCCTTCGGCGCGGCAGCTTGTTTGGCAGCAGCTTGAGTTCATCGGTTTTGTCCACTTCGGCGTCAATACCTTCTCCGGCCGCGAGTGGGGCACCGGCAAAGAAGACCCGAAAATCTTCAATCCCGAAAAGCTCGATACCGACCAGTGGTGCCAAATGATGAAGGCTGCCGGGATGAAACAGGTAATCCTCACGGCCAAGCATCACGATGGCTTCTGCCTGTGGCAGACGCGATACACGACTCATTCGGTCGCTTCGAGCACATGGCGCGACGGCAAAGGTGACGTCCTGCGCGAGCTGGTCGATTCGTGCCGCAAGTACGGCCTGAAAGTCGGCGTGTATTTGTCACCGGCCGATCTGTACCAGATCGAAAATCCCGCCGGCCTGTACGGCAACCTTAGCGAATATTCCGAGCGCGTGATTCCTCGCCCCGTGCCGGGCCGCCCGTTTAAAGACAAGCGGACCTTCAAATACGTAGTCGATGATTACAACGAATATTTTATGAACCAGCTCTACGAACTGCTCACCGAGTACGGGCGGATCCACGAGGTCTGGTTCGACGGCGCGCATCCAAAACGCAAGGGCGGCCAGAAATACACCTACGCGCAGTGGTACGAGCTGATCCGCACGCTGGCGCCCGGGGCGGTGATATTCGGCAAAGGCCCCGATCTGCGGTGGTGCGGCAACGAAGCCGGCCGCGCACGAGCCGCCGAGTGGAGCGTTATCCCCATCGATGCGCCGCCGGACAAATTCACCTGGCCCGATATGACGGCCCGCGACCTCGGCAGCCTCGACAAACTCCAGCAGACTCTCGACAAAGGCGGCTACCTCCACTGGTATCCCGCCGAGACCGACACTTCCATCCGCCACGGCTGGTTCTGGCGCGATGAGAAACAGCAGGTAAAGACCACTGAGCACATCCTCGATATCTGGTTCAACTGCGTCGGCGGCAACTCGGTATTCCTGCTTAACATCCCGCCCAACAGCGACGGCCTGTTCAGCCGGCGCGACTGCAAGGTGCTAACCGAGGTCGGCCAATACCTCCGCGAGACGTTCAAGACCAACCTCGCCGCCGGCGCCAAGGCGACCGCCTCGACCACGCGCGGGCGCAACTTCAGAGCCGCCAACGCCCTCGACGGCAACACAGGTACCTGCTGGATGCCGCCCGACTGGACCACCGAGGCCGAACTGACAATCACGCTGGCCGGCGAAAAAGCATTTAACACCGTAATGTTCCAGGAGCAACTCCGCGGCTACGGCCAGCGAATCAAAAAATTCGCCGTCGATGTCCAATCCGACGGCAAATGGTGCCAGGTCGCCGAGGGCCAAACCGTTGGCTACAAAAGAATCTGCCGCTTCCCGGAAATCACAGCAGAGAAAGTACGGATCAGAATCTTAGACTCTCGCCTCTGCCCCACAATCGCCAACGTTGGCTTATTCCACGCCCCGCCGATTCGGTAGAATCCCGTACTGTTAAGAATACAAATTGGCTTTGATTGGCTTTGTTTTCTTGGTTCCTCCAATAGGGTTTATTTTCATAATCCTTTGTTAAATAGACGCTTATATTCATTCAGGCTCGCCGTAAATTGGCTTTGTTTTTTCAACCCCACAGCAGTGCTGGGGGCTAACTGAAATTGGGTTTGATTGGCTTTGTTTTTTGCTCCCCAAAACCGTCCAAAACCATGAAATACTTCGTAAATCCTTGCTATTACTATCATTATACTATTTTGCCCATTTTAACATTGGCTTTGTTTTTTCAAATAGGGTTACAATATTCCGTCATACAGGGATTCCATATTTGTCATTCCCGCGAAGGCGGGAATCCAAACCTCGCCCAATCAGACATCTTGAAATTGGGTTTGTTTTCACCAAGTGTCCAATCCATTTAATTTCTAGTATCCCCTTGTTATAAATGCCTTTAAGTTCTTTTTGTCCTTTCGAAAATTGGCTTTGTTTTTTCAAACATATCCTTTCAAATGTGCCTTCGGAGCTGTCTTTTAGCTCCTATTCCTCCAGTTTCGGATTTAGAGCTTAGTGCTTCGGATTTCCGGCCAAAGGCCAGTTTTGTTTTTTTAAATTGCCTTCTATATATACATGGATTTACACCGATTAACACGGATTCCTGAGTTTATAAAAGATTTTTCCTTTTATCTTTTACCTTTTTACTTATTTATGTATCCCATATCTAATTTGTTGTATATTATACTAATTTATATATGAAAAATCAAATGAAATCCAAAAAAATCTCCTTGATACGGCACTGTATGCTGATTCGCATTGCGTATTCTGTGGAACATCCAGCGGAAAAACGTAGTCGAATGCAATTAATCGGTCCCTGTCTTCTAAAGGCTCATAGTCCTTTTGACTAATCAAAAAGACTACGAGCTATATATTGAAAATAAACGTTGTCATCGCTATTTAGCGTGTAGAATGGACAGGTTTCCGCCGCAAGGCATCATCCATAAGCACCATAAGACGTTCCTTCCGGGGGAGTCCATAGGACTGCGGACTGTCCCATGCGGTTCGTTACTTGCCATGCGGTTCGTTACTTGCATAGAAATAACTCAAACTGACCGTTCTTGAGCCAATATGCAATGTAAGTACTTCTTTGATAAGAATATAAAGCAGCCTGTCATTCCTGTGAAAACAGGAATCCATAACCATAACAGTAGCATGGATTCCCGCTTGCGCGGGAATGACACAGGGGGATCGGTCAGTTTGAGTAAAAAAGGTGTGATTCTAATCATTCCTATGTTGTATGCAATTCTGCTTCTGCTCGCCTGATATCTCTCAGGGCAATCCAGAGAGGCAATGCTGCCGCAGGTGCAAATGCGAAATCGATCCAGAACCAGACCAGAGGGAGTCCTCGAGCTGGAATGCAGATTCCTGCCAAGATGGGAACGAGGACACACATGATGAGTCCACATTGCACGATCCAGACGTTACGGACAGGATCCCTGATTGCCCCTGCGAACAGGATCGCCAACATAATGTGAGCGAAAGCAAGCCAGTCGTGTGCGTACAACATAAAAGGGTAGTTTGCTTCAACGGACTCAAGCCCCTCAATGACCTGTAGTACGAAACTATGCAACACACCGGTCGATTCACCATCGCCCCAAACTATGCGAACGGCCATCTTCAGTTCTGGGACTGCGGGCCATACAGTTATGCCGGACATGACAAGTCCGAACACGATTATTCCCAACATCCACTTTGCTCGTTTCAAATCATTCATATTTCTGAAGCAGAACTATGTATATGGTTTCTGTGCAGCAATACCAGGAATAGTCCAGCCTTCTTTAACGAATTCACTGGATGGTCTTGAACGACAATTCAGGAGGCACCTTCAACTTAATTCTAAGCATGTTAAATTCGTCTTCACTCAATGGGCCGTGGACATCGCCGGATGCTACTTCCACGATGTACCGGTACGTTAAGCTGGTGTTGACTTTCCTATTCTTCCTGGGATGCCGTTTCGCGATTATGAAATTATCGTTCCAGCCATAGGCAAATACCGTGGGCTGAACTACCCTGGTGCTTCCAGAACCTCCTTTGCCTTTGTGGACGATCATGGCATCTTGAACTATGTCCGCAGCCCACACAGCGTATCCGTTTGAAAGATCATCCTCGTAGACCCGACCCATAAACGGACATCCTCCGACGAAAATAACAACAGCACAGATGGATAAGATACAACAAAGTTTCCTGGGCATAATACATCCTTCCTAAGAAGCGCATAAACCTTCAAAACAGCCAGAAATATCTGCTCGACGGTTGATTCGGCATAAGTGATTGAGTCGCGGGCAATGTACTCTGCAATTGCTTCAATATCTTCGATTGCCTGAGGCGACCAGATTAATTTGTAATCCATTTGGATAACCTGGCTTTAACCTCTTCGTGAGAGATTCCTTTGCCATCACGTATATCTTGCTGGCCCTTCTGGATTTTATCTAACACATATAGGTGGTATTGGATGTCTTCGGCCGTGCTATCATCCGGAAGGTTTCGGATCATTTGTTCTACATTTTGCTTTAGTGATTTCATAATAAATAGTATAACTTGACGGACATAAAATATCAACCAATTTTTAATTTGGTATTCCTGTCTAAATTCAGAAGCACGGGAAAATGCTCCAGACCTGCTTTGTAGAAAACATTAGGCCGGAGTTTGTCATTGCGAGCGAAGCGAAGCAATCTCAAACGCAACGATGGATTTTTCTGCATATAACGCAAGAGATTGCCACAGCCCTTCGGGCCTCCTAAGAAAATAGACGGTTTTTGCAGCGGAAGGATTGAGATTGCCGCAGTCGCTGCGCTCCTTCGCAATGACATTAGTGGGCTATTTTCTTTTCTATGCAACCTTAGAATCAGATGAGGTGCTCGCAATGACAGATTGTGGAGGTTTTCTACAGCGCACTCCTGACCGCTTTTTTTTCTGTCCATCAACCTCTATTGTCCAAGAGCCCAATTGATGAACGCCACGGTATTTTCGTGTTTAATTCTTGCATCCTCTCTTAAATCATCATAAGGGCCAAAGAGGCTCTCAAATGCCCGATAGAATTCCTCGGCAGTTATTGGGATTGACTTGCTGAAGCTATTCTTAAAGATATGCGGCCAGTTCACAACCCAATGTTCCTGCTTGCCTGAAGGCTTAACAGGAACCTCCCACTTTACGAGGATGGGACAACCTTGCGACATAAGCCGAGAAGGATCATCAAAATAGTTTTTAGCAACTGAATCACTTACAACAATTCCAGCCCACTGAGCACGTTCAGCAATTTTGTAGGCTTGGACAAATGGCTTGCCACAGAAAAGATGTAGGTCGGTATTGAAGAGAAATTCTCCTGAGGAGATACCCCCTCTGAGTGGGACACAAGAGGCAAGAGACTTTGAGAACAAATGAGAAGTCAGGACTAATATTGCTTTAAGATCTTCGGGTAGATTACTCAGAGTAAAGATCAATATGCTATCTGAGAAGATGTATGCTCGTATCCTGTCGGCTATGACTTGATTCGATGAGATATCTCCGATGGCCATCCTTAGAATCTTATCCATACATGATCTGAGATCACATAACGCACCCCATGCCTCATCAAGATTTCTGTCTATGGCAGTTTTGAAGCCAAGCATGTCAAAGTGAGCTACATATCTGCTTTGGTCATGTTTATTGTTCATTTCACTATTCCTTTTGGTAAATATTTCACCAGACTTTATGACACATTTCCTGAAAATTATCTCTATAATTACCCCGATGGCTAATGGCCACCATAAACTATAAACAATTGCAAAAGCACAAGCTCCCCAGTAGATGAAGATTGATGTAGCATAACACAGCCGTTGCCCTTTCTTCAGTTGTCCGGTTTGTGAATGGCCAATGATGATCGAGATTAAATTGCGTAATCCGAGCCATGCAACAGCAACTACTGCTACCCAGAAGATAATAGTGTGTGTGTTCATTAGGTCACCTTAACCGGACGGGACGCTTTCTTCCCGGTTCGATCCGGTGTTATTTTTACGCTGCTCTTGCCCCGGTTCCTGCTGGAACTTGAATAACAACCCTATCAGCAAGACAGGGACATTCCAGACGACCATGAACAGCCGGAAAGCGCGACCGCTGAGCGAAATATCGCGAGACCATATCTGCCGCCAAACCTGACCCCAGACTCGCGTCTGCCAGGGGATATTGACAAACGGGATATAGTGGGTGAACCGCCCCGTTGCCTCTCCGCAATGCGGGCAGTAGTGGGCTAAAGGATTAACCGGTTGGAAACACCGAAGGCAAACGGGCGTTCCATCGCCGGATTTATCAGGTTCCTCGTGTTCGATTTGGTCCATTTCCATACCCCAACATTATACCTGTTTTATGAATCCCGTTCGTTCTCTTCCATTTATTCAGGCTATCGGCCTGCTCTTACTTGCCGCTCAGTCGTCTTTGGATAATCCTTCCACATAGCTGCTGCATTTAGGACATTCTATGAGTTCCTTTCTCGAACCTTCCGGGACATGAATTGTCTCGTTGCAAATTGGGCATACAAGAGTGACTGTAGCTCCTTCCTGATGAGAGGGAATGTCAATTAGCTCCTTACATTTCGGGCATTTCCCTTTTTTGCCGGCGTGAATCTGAGCGGCTCGAATCCTCTGGCCACAACTCTTGCAGTGGAATTTTATCTTGGGCGACTTGTCAGGTACAAGCCTGACGCAATTGCACTTGGGGCATTTAATTTGCCTGCCTGAGAGTTGGTCGCGGACGTCGATTTCCTCACCGCATAATGTGCAGACAAACTTAATCATAACCGTAAGGCCTCCGATTCAACTTAGGGCCGGCATTGGTAAGCATCTCTTCTTCACTAATATAACATATCTAACCTGAAATTGCTATGGTTTTGTTTGTCAAGATAGGCTTTTCCCTGGTGCGAGACTGTGCTTTTCGCATGATTGGATGATATACAAAGGGGGCTGGTATGTTCAAGTGGAAAATTTATCAATTGTGAGGGTCATTTGCAGGCGGCGCAATTCTCCATATCGCAAATCCTAAACAAATTCTAAATATCAATGTTCGAATTCTCAAAACCGAGAGCCAGCCACAAGTATATCGAAGGGACTGGTCTTCGGTGGTGAATTGTTCTCAATCAGCTAATGGAGTGTAGTCGAATTTTCTCGTAGATTGCGCCGACCATTCGGACGATTATCGACAACTCAGTATGAGTCGATAAATTCATGAGTCACTTCGAGCGGTTCGAGGCCGGTCTTTTCGAAGATTTCTTTTTCCATTTCGTAAATTAACGTGTCGACTTTGGCGGTGTTGATTTTGCTTTTAGCTTCTGAGCCGTGCGAAAAAACATTTCTTTTATGACCTTCGGCGAGTCTTTCTTTTAGCGGGACTATCGTTTCGTGCATCACTCTCTTGTCGGCGTAATAAAGCAGTTTTTCTTCCCATGTATCCGGCTTTTCTTTTTCATCCAGCAGGGCCATGTATCGATGTCGCTTTATAGCCAGGGCGAGGACCGGGTATTGTTCTCTTAGAATGTCATAAGCGGCATCTTCATGGGAGCTTGCTTTATATTTCGCTCGCAGCCTTTGCCATTTTGGTTTTTCTTCTTCGGGCAGGATCCGCTCGAACCGGTTGAAGTCTGATTCTTTAAAGTCAAGGACCCTCAACAGATCGTGCAGCAGGCAGGCCCCTTCCAGGAGAGTGACATCGACCGCGGCACCTTTTTCGTTGAGCCTATGCGCCAGGAAGACGGCCAGCTTCGCCACGGTTTTGCTGTGGCTTACGATGTGTGGCGGAACGTGATATTCCGCCAGGATGGCCAGGCACTCTTTACGCGTTGGAAGACTGTAATCTTTCATCGATCAGCTCAGCGACTTTTTTCCCGGATACGAGCATTCCGCCGAAGATCGGCCCCATTCTCGGCAGGCCGTACACGGCGCAGACCGACATGCCGGCAACGTAAAGGCCCGGGAAGATCTCGCCGGTCCTGTCCACGACGCCGGCTTCGGCGGCCTCTACGTCCATGAAGCTCTCCTGGATCCCCTGCGGCAGGAGATTCGGCTTTCTCTTTAGCAGCATTTTCACCACTTCGGCGGGATGGCCTGACGAATCGATAACATATTTCGAAGAGATGCAGAACGGATCGACGTGCAGCTTGGCGATTGTGATGGCCGAATGGTTGACGACCACGCCTTCGACGACATCCGATTTGACGATGACATCTTCAGCCTCGGTAAGGTTGAATATTTCCAGCCCCGCCTTCTTGGCCTTAAACGCCAGGGCGGCGGCAAATTCGATCGAGTCGTATATGTACAGGCCCTTCTGCTTCTTCGAGGTCATATCGAACTCATCCGGAATCTCGCAGCTCTGCGTGACGACGACGTTATAGCCGGCGGCCCCGCCCCAGATTCCGCCGCCCGTGGAAAGCTTTCTTTCGAGCAGGGCGGTCCTGTATCCGGCTTTGGCAAGGTAGTAGCCCGCCGTAAGACCCGCCGGCCCGGCGCCGACGATCACAACGTCATTTTCAAGATGCTCCAAAAGCTTCCTGTTATACTCCTGCATGATGACTCTGGAAATTTCTGTCTCTATCACTTTCGTTCCCTTTCATTTGTGATGAGCTGATAGCTTATCTTAATTATCATTCTTTTGCCAAAAACAAAAAGCACCCCTGCAAAAGAGTGCTCGATAAGTAAAAAGTCAAAAGTTAAAAGTAAAAAATATGGAATTCCAGGTTACTCTTTTTTACCTTTTTACTTTTCTTTCCGCCTTCCTTCGCGGGCATTATCCCGAGCAGGTTCATAGGGTCAACTCTCAGCTTCAGGCCGAATCCGGCCTTACGCTCCCCTGGCCTATCCAGATTTCTCAGGGCGGATTTTAATCTGTTGAGGCGGTCCCCGCAAGTTTTTTTTGGTTTTACCGATAAAACAGCTAATCTGTTCATTGACATAATTTATTCTTTAGCCTATCATACGAATGTTAATCATATTATGGAAGGATGGCATAAATTATGTCGCGTAAAGGATTTACACATCTGCATTTACATAGTCAGTATTCGCTGCTGGATGGAGCAATAAAATTTGACGAACTTCTCAAGTGTTGTAAGAAGCTCGAAATGGAGGCTGTAGCCGTTACCGACCACGGCAATATGTTCGGGGCCGTCGAGTTCTACACAAAGGCGATTGCCGCTCATATTAAGCCCGTGCTCGGTATCGAGGCTTATATTGCGCCTGGCAGCCGGTTCGACAGGACGAAAACCAGCATCTCCGATGCGGCGTACCATCTGATTCTTCTGGCCCAAAACAATGCCGGCTATCATAATCTGATCAAATTGACAAGCGCCGGTTATCTTGAGGGCTTTTACTATCGCCCGAGAATCGACAAGGAAATCTTAGCCGAGTTTAACGAAGGTCTGATCTGCACCTCGGCATGTATAAAAGGCCAGGTTGCGGCGAATATTGCCAACGGCGATGAAAAAGCGGCACGCCTTACGGCGGAAAGTTATCTCAAAATCTTCGGGCCCGACAGGTTCTTTATCGAGATACAGAATCATGAAAATGACGACCCGACTCTCCGGGAAGGATTGATTGACTTGGCGAAGAAGATGGGTCTTGGCCTGGTGGCGACGAACGATGTGCATTTTCTTCAACAGGACGATTATGAGGCCCACAATTGCCTTTGTGCAATAAGCACCGGCAAGAAATTCGACGATCCCGACCGAATGATTTATCCATCCGACATTTATTTCAAGAGTCCCGGTGAAATGCGCCAGCTTTTTGCCGAGACGGCCGAGGCCTGTGACAATACTCTGGCAATTGCCGAGCGCTGCAATGTCGAGCTTGATTTTAAAACGCGTCACGCACCTCGTTTCGAGCCACCGAAAGATTTAACGCCGGAGCAATTCCTAACCGACTTATGCTGCGAAGGCGCCAAAGAGCGATACGGCGAGATAACCGAAGAGATCAAAGCCAGGCTCGACAGGGAACTGAACGTCATCGAATCGAAAGGCTTCGCCAGCTACTTTTTAATCGTCTGGGATTTCTGCAAGTATGCACATGAAAACAAGATTCCCATCGGCGCCAGGGGCAGCGGCGTAGGTACGCTGGTCGGATACTGCCTCAGCTTGTGTGACGTTGACCCGATTCACTACGATTTGCTGTTCGAGCGATTCATGGACCCGCACCGCAACGAGATGCCCGATATTGATATCGATATCTGTCAGTCTCACCGGGCGGAAATCATCGAATATGTCCGGCAGAAGTACGGGCACGTCGCGCAGATTATCACTTTCGGAACGATGAAGGCCCGCGCTGTTATCCGTGATATCTGCAGGGTGCTCGGTGTGCATTTGAGTGAAGCTGACAGACTGGCGAAACTTGTGCCGTTCTCTCTTGACATGACGCTTGAAAAGGCGCTGAAGACCGAGCCCGAGTTGAAACAGGCTTACGATCAGAGCGAGGAGACCAGGAAGGTCATCGACATCGGCAAAAAGCTCGAAGGTCTTGCTCGTCACGCATCCGTCCACGCTGCCGGCGTTGTAATTGCCGATGAGCCGCTGACTAATTTCGTGCCCCTGTATAAAGCGCCAAGCTCCGATGACATTGTGACCCAGTTCGAAGGGCCGATGGTCGAGAAAGTCGGCCTGCTAAAGATGGACTTTCTGGGTTTGAAGACCCTCAGTGTTCTGGAGCGGGCCTGCCAACTGGTCAAGGAAGTCCAGGGAATAGAAATCGACCTTGAAAAACTCGATATTACCGATGCAAAGGTTTTTGAACTATTTTCAGCGGGTAAAACAAAAGGTGTTTTCCAGTTCGAGTCCGGCGGGATGCAGAACCTGCTGATGAAGATGAAGCCCGACCGGATCGAAGATTTGATCGCCGCCAATGCGCTCTATCGCCCGGGGCCGATGATCCTTATTCCGGATTACATCGACCGCAAGCATGGCGCCAAGTGGAGCCTGCCGCACCCGATTATGACGGAAATCCTGGAAGAGACTTACGGCATTATGATCTACCAGGAGCAGGTGATGCGGATTTGCAATCGCCTGGGTGACATCCCGCTGCGTGAGGCTTATGCCCTTATCAAGGCCATAAGCAAAAAGAAAGCCAAGACCATCGCCAAGGAGCGGGAACGATTCATCGCCGGCTGCGTCGACAAAGGCCTGAGCACCGGGCAGGCCGAGCAGATTTTCGAGCTGATCGAGCGATTTGCCGGCTATGGTTTCAATAAAAGTCATTCGACCCGCTATGCTTTTATCGCATACCAGACGGCTTATATGAAAGCCCACTGGCCTGTCGAATTTATGGCTGCTCTTTTGACCTA